>NZ_JAZDCX010000014.1:0-193658 GCF_036323805.1 Streptomyces rubellus | reverse complement strand
AACTCAACCGCAGCATCCTCGACGCGGGCTGGGCGCAGTTCCCCGGAATCCTGGCGAACAAGGCCGAGAGTGCCGGTCGCCTTACGGCCCCCGTGGACGCGCGCAACACGCCCCCTGGGCTCCGCCCGGGAGGCACCCCCACCCGCACATGCCCGCCCGGCCTCGGAGGCTGCGGGCGCGTGGACGGGAAGAGCCGCGCCACCCAAGCGAGGTTCCAGTGCACGGCGTGCGGGTTCGCGGCGAACGCGGACCACGTCGGCGCGGCGAACGTCCTCAACAGGGCCGGGCTGGCCCTCTGTGCGGCGGCCTAGCCACCGACGCAGGAAGCCCGCGCGTTCACGCATGGGTGGAGTCACCCACGTCTCCTCACCGGTCTGCGACATCGTCGGCGGACATCCGGGGAACACTCGCACGACCTGCGGATACACCCGGAATCGGGCAACAGTGCGACATTAGAACACCGTCGGCGCGCGCTGGACGACGGGGCGGGCGGCCGGGGCGGCACGGCGGCGGGTACTCCACCGGCCCGGCGTCCCGCGTTCCGTTCCTACCCGGGTCCCGCGGCGGCTATGGTGCGGTCACCGTACGCGGACGGTTCGCAGGACGTGGCCATGCGGAACCAGGCCACCGGGGGCAGCGAGGGGGCAGCTATGACGGCCGAGCCGGCCATGGGCGGCGGCACACCGGACACGGACCCGGTGCCGGGCGCGGACTCCGTGCTGGAGTCCGTACTGGAATCCGTGGTGGTGCACTCCCTCGGAGCCGTGTGCGTCCGCCGGGCCCGCTGCGCCCTGCCGCCCGGTCTCGCGGCGTCCCGCGGGGCCGTACGGATCCGGGTCGAGGGGCTGCCGGTCACCGCGGCGGAGCACTCGCTGCGCGGCCGGGCCGTCTGCGGCCCGCCCGGGCTGCGGGTGACCGACATACGCCTCACGCGCACCGCGGCGCACCGCCCGGAGGGCGAACCGGCCGGACTGCGCGCGGAGCTGACGGCCGCCGAGGACCGGCTGGCCGGACTGCGCGGGAGGCACGACCGGCTCACGGCCGAGATCGAGGAGGTGGCCCGGCTGCGGGCCGTACCGCCGCAGCCCCGCCGCGGGGACCCGCCCCGCCGGGCGCCGGTGGAGTCCCTGCTGGCGCTGGCCGGCTTCCTCGACGCCCGGCTGGCCGGGCTCCACGAGAGGCTGCGGACCGTTTCGGAGGAGCTGCGCGCGGCGGAGCACGAGACCGATGTGCTCGCCCACCGGCTCGCGGCGGCCTCCGGCGCGCTGCCGGACGCACGCGCCGGGGAGTCCGCCGCCGCCGTGCTGACGCTGGACCGCGCCGGGGACGGGACGCCGCCCGGGGAGTCCGGCGGTACGGCCGGCGGGGCCGAGGCCGGGTCCGGGGAAACCGGGTGCCGGGAGGCCGAGTTCGAGATCGAGTACCACGTGCCCGGCGCGACCTGGTCGCCGGTGTACCAACTGCGGCTGGACGGCACGGGCGCCGGTGCCGCCGGGACGCTCGTCCTGCGGGCCTGTGTGGCACAGCGCACCGGCGAGGACTGGACGGGCGTGCGGCTGGGGCTGTCCACCGCCGATCTGCTGCGGCGCGCGGACGTGCCCCGGCTGAGGTCGCTGCGGCTGGGGCGGCGGCAGGCGGAGGAGCCCTCCGCGCCCGGGTGGCGCGAGCCCCCGCCCGGCCTCGACGAGCTGTTCGCCGGTTACGACGCCGCGGTGGCCGCCGCTTCCCCGGCCCGGCCGCCGGTGGCCGCGGCCGCCGCCCGGCAGTACGGGGCCCGTACCGCCGCCTCCGTCCGGGCGGGGGCGGCGCCCTCGGCGATACCGGCACCGATGCCCGCGATGCCCGCTCCGCCGCCGCCCGCACCGGGCGGCGCGGAAGCCGCCGGGCCGTTCGCCGAGCACGGCGGACCGCCCGTGGCCGGCGGCGCGGCGCCCGCGGCGTTCCGGGCCCCGGGCGGCGGCCCGCCGCCCGGGGAGGCCGCGGCGTCGACGGCATCCGCGGCGCCCACGGCGTACGGGCCGCCGCGGCCGGCCGGGGAACTGCTCGACTACTCCCGGCTGACCCTGGCCGGTCCGGACGAGCCCGGCCGCCGCGGAAGGCTGCGGCCCGCGCCGGAGAAACCGGGCGCGGCCGTCGCCGAGCGGCGCCGGCAGGCCGAGGCGGTGGCCCGGCTGCCGCGGCCCGCCCACGCGACGGACGTGCGGATCTCCGCCGGCTCCTTCCACCACCGCTACGACACGGCCGCGCCGGTCGACGTGGCCGCGGACGGCGCCTGGCACACGGTGCCCGTGTGCGAACTCCCGGCGGAGACGGTGCCGGAGTACGTGTGCGTGCCGTCGGTGGACCAGACCGTGTACGGCACGGTCCTGCTGACCAACACCTCGCACCACGCGCTGCTGGCCGGACCGGCCGACATCACCGTCGACGGCGACCACGTCCGCACCGCGCCGCTGCCCACTCTCGCCCCCGGCGAGTGCCGCCGGGTCGGGGTGGGCGCCGCCGAGGGCGTACGGGTGGCGCGGCGCGTCCGGACGCACGAGTCCACGGCGGGACTGCGCGGCGGTACCACGGTGCTCGACCACACCGTCGAGGTGGAGCTCGCCAACCGCCTGGCCCACCGGGTGACGGTCGAGGTGCGCGAGCGCGTACCGGTCCCGGACGACCGGGACGTGCGCGTCGAGGAGCGCCCGGCCGAACCGGCGTGGCGGGTTCACGACGAGCCGTTCGACGACGGCGGCCATGTGCGCGGGGCACGGGTCTGGCGGGTGGAGCTGGAGCCGGGCCGGACCACCGTGCTCAGGGGCGGATACGAGATCCGCGTCCCCGCCGGGAAGGCGCTGGTCGGCGGGAGCCGGAGGGACCGGACGACATGACCGACGACGACACCGCGCTTCCGGCCGGTACCGGCGCCGGCCCGTCGGTTCCCCTGCCGGTCACCGCCGTGACCTGCATGGAGGACCGTGCCCAGCTCCAGCGGCAGGCGGCCGTCGAACTGGCCGCGGGGGCGCAGCGGCTGCGCGTCGGGCCGGTCACCCCGCTGGCCGTGGACCGCTCCCTGCGCGCGGAGGTCCGCCGGGACGGCGTCCCCGCTCCCGGCGTCCGGGTGGTCGACGCCCGGGTGGTGCGCGCCTACGCGCCCCCGCATCCCGGCGGCCCCGGGGAGGACGCCTCCGCGGCGCGCCGCGCGGTCCACGCCCTGGAGGAGGAGATCCGGACGGCCCGGCCGCTCCGGCAGCGGCTGGAGAGCCGGCTGGCGATCCTCGCGCAGGCCCGGGCGGAGCTGTACCGGGACGTGGCCGAGAGCGCCGGGGCGGGCGACGCCGAGCCGGAGCGCTGGGCGGACCGGCTGGCCCTGCTCGACGAGGAGACGGAGGCCCGCGCGGCGGAACTGCACCTGCTGAGCCGCCGGCTGCACGGTCTGGAGGGGGAGCTGGAGCGGGCGCGCCGCACCCTGGCGCGCACCGAGGAGGAGCCCGCGGAGCTGACCGCCGTCGTCGAGGTGGTCGTCGAGGCCGACCGCCCGGGACCGGCCGTGCTGGAGGTGGCCCACCTGGTCCCCTGCGCCCTGTGGCGGCCCGCCTACCGGGCGACGCTGGCCGCGGACGAGCGGTCGGTGCGGCTGGAGTGCGACGCGGTGGTCTGGCAGCGCACCGGCGAGGACTGGGACGGGGTGCGGCTGTCGCTGTCCACCGCCCGGCCCGCCCTGGCCGCCGGCCCTCCGGCACTGCGCGAGGACGCGCTGGTGCTGCGCGACCGCTCCGCCGAGGAGCGGCACACGGTCCGTGTCGAGCTGCGCGAGGAGGAGATACGCACCGTCGGTGCGGACGGGACGGGCGGCGCCGGAGACGGCACCGGTGCCGGGGGCGCGGAGCTGCCCGGCCCGGCCGACGGGGGCGAGGTGCGGGTGCTGGCCGCCCCGGCCCCCGTCGCCGTGCGCTCCGACGGGCTGCCCCACCGGGTGCGCCTGTCGGCCTTCACCGCGCCGTGCCGCACCGCACTGGTCTGCGCCCCCGAACTGTCACCGCTGGTGGCCCGGGTGGTCCGGCTGTCCAACGACGCCGGGCACGTCCTGCTGGCCGGGCCGGTGGACCTGGTGCGCGGCGGCGGGTTCACCGGCCGGGGCGAGCTGCCGTTCGCCGGGCTCGGCGAGGAGGTCGTGCTGCCCTTCGGCAGCGAGGACACCTACCGGGTGGTGCGCCATGTCGAGGAGAGCCGCGCCGCCGGGGGCCTGGCCGGACTCGGCGGCCGCACGGTGCTCACCCGCCGGGTGCGGTTGTTCGTCTCCCGGCTCGACGCCCCGGCCGGCGGCCGGGCTCCGGAGCTGACGGTCCGCGAACGCGTCCCGGTCTCCGAGGTCTCCGCGGTCGGGGTACGGCTGCGCCGGAACGCCTGCCGACCGGAGCCCGACGAGGGGCCCGACCCGGACGGCATGGTGCGCTACGTGCTCCGGCCCGCTCCCGGGGAGCGGCGCGAGATCACCCTGGAGTACGAGATCTCGGCATCGGGCGCGGTGACCGGTCTGTGAGGCGCACCGGGACCGGCCGGGCGTCCTTTTCCGGTCGGGGTGTGGCCGGTTGCCGGGGTTCGCGGACGCCGCGTCCCGGCAGGGTCTACGGTGATCGGCAACCGCACGCGCCCGACGACGGCCCGGGAGGAGCCCCATGGCGGACAGCAGCCGGCCCGTGTCCGTGATCGACTCCACCGTGCCGCACTCGGCCCGGGTGTGGAACTACCTGCTGGGCGGCAAGGACAACTATCCCGCGGACCGGGAGCTGGGCGACCGGATCCTCCAGGTCTCACCGGGGCTGGCCGATGTCGCGCGCACCTCCCGGGAGTTCCTCGTCCGGGCCGTGACGCACCTGGCCGGCGAGGTGGGCGTCCGGCAGTTCCTGGACGTCGGCACCGGACTGCCGACCGCCGACAACACCCACGAGGTCGCCCAGCGCGCCGCGCCCGACGCCCGGATCGTCCACGTCGACAACGACCCCCTCGTCCTGGCCCACGCCCGCGCCCGAGGGCGCCACCGACTACGTCCACGCCGACCTGCACGACACCGACCGCATCCTGGCCGAGGCCGCCCGCACCCTGGACCTCGACAAGCCCGTCGCCCTGGTCCTGATGGGTGTGCTGGGGCACGTCGCCGACCACGGCGAGGCGCTGGCGATCGTGCGGCGGCTGCTGGCCGCCCTGCCGCCGGGCAGCCATCTGGTGCACTACGACGGCACCAGCACCAGCACCAGCACCAGCGAGGCGATGGTCGACGCGCAGGAGAGCTGCAACGACAGCGACGCCGTGGACTACCACGTGCGCACCCCCGAGCAGATCGAGCGGGCCTTCGACGGCCTGGAACTGCTGGCACCGGGCGTCGTGCCCTGCACCCACTGGCGTCCCGCCCCCGCCCCCGGCACCGGCGCCCCGCGTCCGGTGGACGCGTACTGCGGGGTCGGCCGCAAACCCTGACGGATCAGCCGTCGCCGTGGCGAACGAGCCGGTTCCGGGCGCGCCGGGCCGCGGGCGCCGCGGGGTCGGCGAGCCGGGCGCGGATCTCCTCGCCGTCGAGCCGGCCCAGTTCGTCGCTGATCTCCAGGGCGCGCCGCCAGGAGGCACGGGCCGCGCCCTCGTCGCCCATGGCCCGCTGGGTGTCCCCGATACGGGTGAGCGTCCCCGCCTCGTTGCGGCCGTCGTCGAACTCCCGGAACAGCGCGAGTGCGCGCCGGTAGCAGATCAGGGCCTCCTCGTGGTGGCCGAGATGGTGGTGGGCGTGGCCGAGGCTGTCCCACACGCAGGCCTCCTCCCGGGGCGCGTCCAGCCCCTTGAGGAGCATCAGGGACTGTCGGCAGTCCTCCAGGGCCCGCTCGTGCTCGCCCAGTACGGAGCGGTACCAGCCGACCGCGTTGAGGCTCACCGCCTCCCACGTCCGGTCGCCCCTGGCCCGGGCCAGTTCCAGGACGCGCTCGGCTCGCCGCAGCGCGGCGTGGTCGCGGCCCGAGCGGTGGAACAGGATGGCGACCGAGTGGTCGGTGCGGGCCTGTTCGACGACGTCGCCGAGTTCGGCGAACAGCTCGGCGGCCCGGTCGAAGTGGGCCATGGCGCCCTCGTAGCTGCCCATCGAGGTGTGGACGCGCCCGATGGCCCGGTGGAACAGCGCCTGCTCGGCCCGGTCGGAGCGCCGCTCCGCCGTCTTCAGGGCGGCGGTGTGCGCGGTGAGGGAGTCGCTCCACTGTCCCTTGCAGTCGTAGTACTCCTGGAGCGCCCAGGCCAGTTGCCTGGTGTGCGTGTCGAGACCGGCGTCGATGGACTGCTTGACGACGGCGTTCAGCACCCGGTTCTCGGCGGTGAACCAGCGGATCGCCTGCCGGTGGTCGGTCAGCTTCTCGGGGGTGACGCCCGTCGCGGGCGGGTCGCAGGCGAGGGGCGGCTGCTGGGAGTTGAGCAGCGGAACGCCGGAGCGCGCGGTGTGCAGGTAGTGGTCGACGCACCGGCGGACGGCCGCCCGGCGGCCGGCCTCGGTCTCCTCCTCCCCGGCCAGTTCGCCGGCGTAGACGCGGAGCAGGTCGTGGAAGGCGAACCGGCCGGGGGCGTGTTCGCCCAGCAGGCAGACCCGGGTGAGTTCGGCCAGCAGCGACCGGGTCTCCGGCACCGGCAGGCCGGCGAGGCCGGCGGCGGCGGGCACCGAGACGTCCGGTCCCGGATGCAGGGCCAGCAGCCGGAACAGCCGGGCGGCGCCCGGGGTGAGGGCCCGGTAGGACCAGGAGAAGACCCCTCGCACGTCGGTGGCGATGTCGGCCCCGGTGAAGGCGTCGAGGCTGCCGTGCAGGGCGTGGAGCTCGGCGGCCACGGAGCTCAGGGAGAAGGCCGGGTTGAGGGCGGCGCGGGCGGCGACGATGGCCAGCGCCAGCGGCAGCCGCGCGCACCGGGCGACGATGTCCCCCACGGCGCGCGGCTCGGCCGCCGCGCGGTCGGCACCCAGCCGGGTCGCCACCACCTCGCGCGCCTCGGCCTCCGTGGGCAGCCCGAGGCTCAGGGGCCGGGCCCCCTCGGTGGCGACGAGGCCGGACAGCTGGTTGCGGCTGGTGACGATGACCGCGCAGCCGGGCACGCCGGGCAGCAGCGGGCGGACCTGCTCCTCGTCCCGGGCGTTGTCCAGCAGGACCAGGACGCGCCGGTCGGCCAGCAGACTGCGGTAGAGGGCGGCCTGGGCCTCGAGGTCGGCGGGGACGCGCTGCGGCGGGACGCCCAGCGCGGTCAGGAAACCGCGCAGCGCCTCTTCCGGCTCCATGGCGGCGCCGGTGGGGTCGAACCCCCGGAGGTTGACGAACAGCTGGCCGTCGGGGAACCGGTCGGCGACCCGGTGGGCCCAGTGGATGGCGAGCGTGGTCTTGCCGATGCCGGGCAGGCCGCCGACCACGGTGACCGGGAAGGCCGTGCCGTCCGGCCCGCCGCCGGGCGGGGCCAGGGCCCGGGCCAGTTCGGTGTGGCGGCCTGCGAAGTGGGCCAGTTCGGGCGGCAGTTGAGCGGGCCGTGTCACGGGGTGGGGGTCCGGGCCGGGCCCGCCGTCCGCACCGTCCCGGGAGGTGTCGCCGTTCTCCGCCTCCCGGTCCGCGGCACCGGCGGGTACGCCGCCCGGGCCGTCCGGCGGAGCCTCCCGGTCCGCGGCCGGCGGGGCGGGGCCGGCCCGGGCCGGGAGCGGGACGCGGTGTCCCAGGGTCTTCGCCAGGGCGGGTACGTCGTGGTGGAGGATCGCCCGCTGTATGGCGCGCAGTTCGGGGCCGGGCTCCAGGCCGAGTTCCCCGGCGAGGTGCCTGCGGAGCTCCTCGTAGCGTTCGAGGGCCTGCGCCTGCCGGCCCGACCGGTACAGGGCGTGCATCAGCAGGCTCCAGCCGGACTCGCGCAGGGGGTGGCGGGCGGTCAGCTCCTCCGCCGCGGCCACGGCCTGCCGCAGCTCGCCGTCGTGGACGAGGACCGCGGTGTGCAGTTCCAGGGCCTCCAGCCGGATCTCCTCCAGCCGGGCCGCCTCGCGGACGGCGAAGAGGAGGTGGGCCGCGTCCGCGAGCGCCGCTCCCCGCCACATGGCCAGGGCCCGTTCGACCTCCCGGCGCGCCTCGCGCACCCGCTGTCCGGCCAGGAGTTCCCGCGAGCGGGCCACCGCCCGTTCGAACCGGACCGTGTCCCGGCTCTCGGCCGGGACGTGCAGGGCGTACCCGGTGGGTTCGGTGATCAGCACCTCGGCCCGGTCCCTGCGGCGGCGCTGCGGTTCCAGCACCGTGCGCAGCCTGCTGATGTGCACCTGGAGGGAGGAGATGGCACTGGAGGGCGGGCGGCCCTCCCACACGTCCTCGCTCAGCCGGTCCAGGGAGACGGCCCGGCCGTCCTCCAGCAGCAGCCGGATCAGCAGCGCCCGCCGCTTGGGCGGCCCCAGGTCGACCGCCGTGCCCGCCCGCCGGACCACCAGTGGCCCCAGTAGGTCGAACTCCAGTTCCACCATCTCACCGGTCCCTGTGCCTCATGCCTTCCCCGCATCCGGTCAGATCCCCAGGGGGACGCCCGGGTTCCAGCCTGACAGAACCGCTGTGCCCGCACGGGTCGCGGAACCGACCGGAGATCACCGGGTGGGTTGTCGTGTTCCTCCTCGGACGGCGGCCGCCGCGCCGGTGGGGCGGCTCCGCGGGCCCGGGGAGCCGGTGCGTGCGCCGCGGGCCGCGCGCGGGGCTGTGAGCAGGATCACCGGGGCCGTTGCCAAAAAGATGGAAGGTCCCGATGAACCACCTCGGGGGCAGTGCCGTTTTCCCGATTGACCACGGTCGCCCGCCACGGGCGCCGCCGGGACGGAACGGGGGGCGGCACGCCGGCACCCGTCGGCGGCCCGGCGCACCGCCCGTACCGACTGTGCCGACGACGTGTCGGGCACCGCGACGGCCGCCGTGCCGCACCGCCGCACCAGCGCAGGGAGGAACACTATGACCGCGACCGGACACATCGGGGCCGTACCGCAGACCGCAGGCCGTCTCCACGGCCGGGGGCCCGGTGCGAACCGGGTGGCGCTCGTGCGTGCGCAGAACGAGGGCTGGCGGGCCGGGGAGCGGATCCCCGTCACCGTCCACGCGCCGGACCCGATCTCCCTGGCCGGGGTGAGCAGCCACCTCAGGCAGCACCCGGAGATCGAGATCGTCCCCGAGGGGAAGGACCACCCCGGCACGGTGGCCGTGCTGCTCACCGAGACGCTGGACGAGGCCACCACCCTGCGGCTGCGCCGGCTGGTCCGCAGCGAGGGCACCCGTGTGGTGCTGGTGGCCGGCCTGATACGGGAGGCCGAACTCCTGGAGATCATCGAGTGCGGGGTGGGCGCCATCCTGTGGCGGCGCGAGGCCACCCCGCAGCGGCTGCACCAGGCGGTGCTGGCCGCCTCCCGGAACGAGGGCAACCTACCGCCCGACCTGCTCACCCGGCTGATCACCCAGGTGGGGAGGATGCAGCGCGGCGCCCCGGACCGGCCCGGCCCGCTGGCGGGACTGGCCCCGCGCGAGGTCGACGTCATCCGGCTGGTCGCCGAGGGGCTGGACACCCGGGAGATCGCCGGGAAGCTGTCGTACTCCGAACGCACCGTCAAGAACGTGCTGCACGGGATGACCACCCGGCTGCAGCTGCGCAACCGCGCCCACGCCGTGGCCTACGCGCTGCGCGAGGGCTACATCTAGAAACCGTCCGGCCCCGGCCCCGGCCGGGGCCCTCCGATGCCCCCGGGCTACCACTCGGTCCGTTCCCGGCGTACGGCCTCGATGGCGCCCGTGGGGTCGGGCACGGGATCGGGCACCGGACGGCCGTCGGGTTCGAGCTCGTGCGGCATGACCGTCGCCAGCCGCCGGACGACCGCGACGAATCCCGCGTACTCCGTCCGGCACGGAACGCATTCCCGCAGGTGGTCGGCCACGGCCGCCTCGTCGGAGGCGTTCAGGCCGCCGAGGGCGCCGGACGCCAGGTCGATGTGTACCTGCTCGCAGTGCACGGTTCTTCTCCCGCGTGAGTCCAGCCGCCGACACCGACCCAACGTGCGGGAGGCCCGGCCGGTTCATTCCGCGGGTCTCCCGGGCCCCTCGCCCCGGAGCGTCCCGTGACCCGGCCGCCGGACGCCTCCGGCGGCCGGGTCAGCACTCCACTCCGCGCACCTCCAGCGCGGCCCGCAGCGCCCGCATCGCGTAGTAGGTGCGCGACTTCACCGTTCCCGGCGGCACGCCCAGGGCCTCGGCGGTCTGCGCGACGCTGCTGCCGAGGAAGTACATGTGGACGAGCACCTCACGCTGCCGTTCGCTGAGGTCCCGCATGGCCTGGGTCACCACATGGGAGGTGAGGGTGCGCTCCACCTCGTCCGCGACGGGCAGTTCGGCCTGCTCGAAGGACTCGGGCAGGGGGGACGCGGCCCGGCGGGAGCGCTGGTCGTCGATCACCAGGTTGCGCACCACCGTGAACAGCCACGGGCGCAGCCCCTTGGTCTGGGCGCCCAGGGTCCCGGAGTGCCGCCAGGCGCGTACGGCCGCCTCCTGGAAGATGTCCTCCGCCCGGTGCCGGTCCCCGCCCAGGAGGCGGGTGGCGAACCGCACCAGCAGGGCCCCGTGCTCCTCGTAGAGGCCGCGGATGAACGCCTCGCACCGGGCACCGGCAGGATCGGGCCGCCCCGGGAGGGCCCCCGGGGCCGGTCCGGCCTGCTGGATCTCGATGGTCCGCCTCATAGGTGGTGTCCTCGTCCGTCGGTCGGATGGGTCCGTGGCTGTGCCGACACCGGTGGTGCGAATACGGGTCCGCGCGGCAACCATCCCCGGAGGAGGTTGGCCGGGTCTTGTCGCCGACTTGTCGCCGGCTTGCCGCACGATCCGCCGTGCCGCTCGCGGGACGAGCGGGGCGGGGCGGAACGGCGAGGACGTGTCCCGCCCGGCGCTCCCGTTCAGCGGCCGGCGGCGGGCCGGTGGCCGGATCCGGGCGTCCGGCGGACCGCCTCCCGGGGGCCGATTACGCTCGGGGACATGAACTTCTCCGCAGCGTTGGAGCTGTTGCGCAGCGGCCGCCGCGTGGCGCGCCGGAGTTGGGTCCAGCCGGGCAAGTACGTGTACCTGGAGCCGGAGTCGGTCTGCGTCTCCCCCGACGGGCGGACCCGCACACTGGCGGCTCATCTGCGGTTCGTCACCGCGGACGGCACCGTGCAGGTCGGGGTGCAGCCCTCGCACGCCGGGCTGCTGGCCGACGACTGGTACGCCGTGGACGAGGCCGGCGGCAACGGGGGCGGCGGCGGGAGCTGACACCCCCGCCGCGTCCCCTCACCAGTCGTGGACGGTGCCGTCGGTCAGCCGGTTGACCGGCAGATAGGCGGGCCGGTACGGGAAGCGGCGCGCGGCCTCGGTGTCGAGTTCGACGCCCAGGCCCGGGGTGTCGGAGGGGTGCAGCAGGCCGTCCTCGAAGCGGTAGGAGGTGCGGAAGACCTCCAGGGTGTCCGCCGAGTGCCGCATGTACTCCTGGATGCCGAAGTTGTGGACCGCCAGGTCGAGGTGGAGTGCCGCCGCCATGCCGACCGGTGAGATGTCGGTGGGCCCGTGCATGCCGGATCTGATCCCGTACACCGCGGCGAAGTCCAGCAGTTTGCGCATCCCCGTGACCCCGCCGGTGTGGGTGACCGCCGAACGGACGTAGTCGATCAGCCGCTCGGTCAGCAGCGCGGTGTAGTCGTGCACGGAGTTGAAGACCTCGCCGATGGCCAGCGGCGTGGTGGTGTGCTGCCGGATCAGCCGCAGCGCGGCCTGGTCCTCGGCGGGGGTGGCGTCCTCCAGCCAGAACAGGTCGTACGGCTCCAGGTCCCTGCCCAGCCGGGCGGCCTGGATCGGGGTCATCCGGTGGTGCCCGTCGTGCAGCAGCGGCAGTTCGGGGCCGAACTCGTGCCGTACCGCCTCGAAGACCCGCGGCACGTGCCGCAGGTAGGCGCGGGTGTCCCAGGTCTCCTCCACCGGCAGGGCCGGTCCCCCGGCGGCGCGGCGGGCGGGTTCGTAGTCGTACCGGCCGCCCCCGTCGGCGGCGGAGGAGGCGACGCCGTAGACGGTGCCCAGTCCGGGGACGCCGGTCTGGATCCGGACGGCGCGGTACCCCTGTTCGAGGTGGGCGCGCACGGAGTCGAGCAGTTCGGGGACGTCGCGGCCGGAGGCGTGCCCGTAGGCCAGCGCACCGCGGCGCGAGGCGCCGCCCAGCAGCTGGTAGAGCGGCATTCCGGCGGCCTTGGCCTTGATGTCCCACAGGGCGGTGTCGACCGCGGCGAGGGCCGCCATGGTGACGGGGCCCCGCCGCCAGTACGCGCCCCGGTACAGGTACTGCCAGGTGTCCTCGATGCGTGCGGCGTCCCGTCCGGTCAGCAGCGGGACGACATGCTCGCGCAGATAGGCCTCGACGGCGAGTTCGCGTCCGTTGAGGGTGGCGTCGCCCAGGCCGGTGATGCCGTCCTCGGTGGTGACGCGCAGGGTGACGAAGTTGCGTCCCGGGCTGGTGACGACGGTCTCGGCGTGCTCGATCCGCATGGCGTGCCCCTCTGGAGTCGTGCGGGAAGGTCCCACGGGCGACCGTACGCGGCGCGGCGCCGCCCGGTGCCACCGCATGGGGTCGGCGGATGTCCGCTCTCCCGGCGACCGCCGTACGGGAGAGGTGCCGGGGCAACGGCCCCCGGGCGGGTGCACGGGCCCCGGGCGCGCGGCCGGACGCGGGGTTGACGCCCTTCGGGGGCGTTCCTACTGTGCGGAGCGCCGTCCGCGCCGCCGCGCACCGGCCGCGCGCCCGGGACCCGCCGTACCGCCGCACCCCGCCAGCCGAACGGGAGAACACTGTGAGCCCTTCACCGGGAGGCGGTTCGCGCCGCGCCCGCGCGGTGGCCTGGCTGGCCCCGCTCGTCCTGCTCCTCGCCCCGGCGGTGGCCGTCCCCACCGCCACCGCGGAGCCCGCCGCCCGGACGTCCACCGGACCGGCCGCCGGAACCACCGGACCGGCCGCCCGGCCCGCGCCGCACGGCCGCAGCGCCGTCTGGAGCGCGAGCATGCAGGGAGCGAGCGGCACCTCCCCCGATCTGACGGTGCGCAACATCGCCCGCGCCTCGGTGGCGGCGACCGCCCGGCGACGTTCCGCTCGGCCACGATCGGACTCCAGCTCAGGGTCGGCGAGGCCGACCTGGTGCCCGGCTCGCTGCGCACCCTCACCTTCGCCGGCCGCCCCCGGGTCACCGTGCCGCCGGGCGGACACGTCTACAGCGACCCGGTGCCGCTGCGGGTGGCCGCCCAGCAGAACCTGGCGATCAGCCTGTACGCGCCCGGCGCGCCGGTCAACGACCACACCTTCCCGCCGCCGGCCCCGAACCCGCCCGCCTCCTTCCTGTCGGCCGGCGGCGACCACACCCGCGACACCGGCGACACCGGCTTCCCGGAGGAGGACAGGGGGATCTCCGCCGAACCCGGCTACCACCCGGGCCAGCTGTGGTGGGCGGAGGTCGTCGACGGCCGCACCCCCGCGCGGGGCACCATCGTCGCCCTCGGCGACTCCAACACCGACGGGTACCTCGCCACCGGCGGCGGCGACCGCTGGACGGACGTGCTGGCGCGGCGCGTCAACGCCCTGCCCCCGGGCAGGCAGCTCGCCGTGGCCAACGCCGGGATCTCCGGCAACACCGTCAGCCGCCAGCCCAACCCGTACGACCCCACGGGCCGGTGCTGCGGCCCGCCGGCACCGGAGCGGCTGGAGCACGACGCCCTGGACCTCGCCGGGGTCCGCCATCTGATCCTGCTGGAGGGCACCAACGACCTCGGCGGCGGCGAGCACGCGCCGCCCGCGCCCGCGTCGCGGGTCATCGGCGCGATGAAGGAGATCGTGGCGCGGGCGCACGCCCGGGGGGTGAAGGTCGTCGGGGCCACCCTGATGCCCATGTGCGCCGCCGCGGACAGCGGGACGGAGGCCAACCGGCGGGCGGTGAACGAGTTCATCCGCACCGGCGGGGTGTTCGACGGGGTCGCCGACTTCGACGCCGTCGTCCGGGACCCGGCCGATCCGACCCGGATCCGCGACGCGTACCGCTCGGACTGCTACCACCCCAACGCGGCGGGCCACGCGGCGCTGGGCAAGGCCCTCGACCTGGGGCTGTTCGGCCTGGACCGGCGACGGGCGGAGAAGGCCGCCTGAGCGCCCCCTCGCCGTGCGCCGCCGCCCTCCGCCGGGCGGCGGCGCACGGCCGTCAGGTCCGCAGATACGAGGCGCCGTTGAGGTCCAGCACCGCGCCCGCGCTCCACTGGGCCTGCGGGGAGGCCAGCCACAGCACCGCCGCCGCCACCTCGTCCGGCGTGGCCACCCGCCCGTAGGGGCTCTGCTGCCGCAGGGCCTCCCCCTCGGGCCCGGTCAGCCGGTGGGCGACCCGTTCGGTGTCGATGAAGCCCGGCGCCACGGAGGTCACCGCGATGCCGTGCGGGGCCAGCGCCACCGCCAGGGACTGGCCGAGCGCGTGCACCCCCGCCTTGGTGGCGCCGTAGGCGGGGTGGTCCGGCTCGCCGCGGAACGCGCCGCGCGAGCCGATGTTGACGATGCGCCCGCCGGTGCCCTGCGCGATCATCCGCCGTGCGGCGGCGTGGCTGAGGTGGGCGGTGCCCAGCAGGTTGACGGCCACATGCCGCTGCCAGGCGGCGCACCAGTCGTCGTAGTCCGTGGTCGCGGGCGGGTGCGGGGTGTTGACGGCGGCGTTGTTCACCAGCACGTCGACACCGCCGAGCGCGCCGGCCGCCGCGTCCACCAGTTCCGCGGTCTGCCGCGGGTCCGCCAGGTCGGCGCCGAGCAGCACATGCCCGTCGCCCGGCAGCCGCGCCAGGGTGGTCTCGGCGTCCCGCCTGCCGCCGCCGTAGTGGACGGCCACCCGGTCGCCGTTGGCGGCGAACGCCTCGGCCAGCGCCCTGCCCAGCCCCCGGGACGCGCCGCTGACCAGCACCCGCCGTCCGCTGCCGGGGAAGGCGGGCACGGGTGCCGTCGTCTCGGGCTCCGGCGGTACGGCCGGACCGTTGCGGGCGGGATGCTGCACGTCGGGTCTCCTCACCGCGGGGCGTCGGGCCTCCCCACCCTAATCCGGATGCGCACGGGCCCTCTGGGCGGCGACACTGTCCGGCATGCCGCGCCCCGAGCCGCCCGCCGCTCCCCGCCCCTGGCCCGAGGAACAGCCGCTGACCGGCGGGAACGTCAGCGCGGGTGTCGTCCGCGTCGGCGACACCGTACGCCGCCCGGCCGGACCGTGGACCCCCGCCGTGCACGCCCTGCTGGCCCATCTGCACCGGGTGGGCTTCCGGGGCGCGCCCCGGCCGCTGGGCGTCGACGAACAAGGCCGGGAGGTGCTGACCTTCGCCCCGGGCGCCACCGTGTGGCCGGACCGCTTCCACCTGCTGGATCCCGCCGGCCGGCTGGCACGCGTGGCACGGCTGATCCGGGACTTCCACGACGCCGCCGCGGAGTTCGTCCCGCCGCCCGGCGCCCGCTGGCGGGTGCTCGTCCCCGCCGAGGGGGACGAGATCGTCGCCCACCACGACCTGGCCCCGTGGAACCTGGTGCACGACGGCGGGGACGGCTGGGTGTTCATCGACTGGGACGGCGCCGCGCCCGGCTCCCGGCTGGCGGACCTGGCCTACGCCGCCCACGCCTTCGTGCCGCTGTCGGCGGACCCCGCCCGGCAGCGGGCCGACGCCGCCGGGCGGCTGCGGGTGTTCGCCGGCGCCTACGGACTGGACGAGGACGAGCGCCGCCGCCTGGTGCCGCTGCTGGGCCGCCGCACCCGCGCCATGCACGACTTCCTGCGCGGGCAGGCCGCCCTCGGCACCGAGCCGTGGACGACCCTGTGGCGCGCGGGCCACGGCGGGATCTGGCGCGCCGACGCCGAGTACACCGAGGCACGCGAACAGCTGTGGCTGGACGCCCTGCTGGATGCCTGAGGCACCGGCAAAACCGGGTGCCCCTCCGCGGCGGCGGCCGTTACGCTCCGGGCATGGCACTGGAATGGGAGCAGGTGGCGGTGGACTCGGCGGACCCGGCGGCGCTGGGGCGCTGGTGGGCGGAGGCCCTGGGCTGGGTGGTGGTGAACGACTCGCCCGAGGAGTACGAGATCCGGCCCGCACCCGACCGCCTGCCGGGACTGCTCTTCGGCCCGGTCCCGGAGGGCAAGACGGTCAAGAACCGGCTGCACCTGGACTTCCGGCCCGACGACCGGGACGCCGAGGTGGCCCGGCTGCTGGCCCTCGGTGCCCGCCGCGCCGACGTGGGGCAGAGCGGTACGGAGTCCTGGGTCGTCCTGGCCGATCCGGAGGGCAACGAGTTCTGCGTGCTGGGCCCGCGGCGCCCCTGAGGGCGCCGCGGATCCCCACACCACGGCCCCCGCCCCCGCCTCACTCCCCCGTACCGTCCGGGGCGAGCCCGCGGAGCCGCCCGGCCAGCTCCTCCTGGAAGAAGTCGAGGAAGCCGTCCGGGTCCGGGCCAGCGTTCATCAGCACCAGCCGGTCGAAGCCCGCGTCGGTGTACTGCCGGGCCACCTCGGTGAACCGGTCGGGGTCGGGGCCGCAGGCGAACTGCCCCAGGACGTCCTCCTCGCGGACGGTGGTGGTGGCGGCCTCGAAGTTGACCGGGTTGGGCAGTTCGCTCATCACCTTCCACCCGGTCAGGGCCCACCGGGTCGTCTCCAGCACGGCCCGCGCCGCGGTGTGCTCGTCGGGTGCCCAGGCCACGGGCACCTCGGCGTAGCCGGGCCCCTTGCCGCCCGCCCGGCGGTAGTGCCGGACGATCTCCTCCTTGGGCTCGGTGGCGAACAGGCCGTCGCCGAACTCGGCGGCCAGCCGCGCCGACGGCTCCCCGCTGGCGGCCACCGCGATCAGCGGCGGCTCCTCGGGCAGGTCGAAGACCCGCGCGTCCTCCAGGCGCAGGTGCTTCCCCTCGTAGGAGCGGTATCCGCCCTGCCACAGCAGCCGGATGATCTCCAGCGCCTCGCGGAGCATCTCGTGGCGCACGCTCACCGCCGGGAAGCCGCGCCCGACGACATGCTCGTTGAGCCGCTCCCCGGAGCCGACACCCAGGGTGAACCGCCCCTCGGAGAGCAGCGCCAGCGTCGCGGCCGCCTGGGCGATGATCGCCGGGTGGTAGCGCACGGTCGGGCAGGTCACCCCGGTCGCCAGTCCGATGCGCTCGGTCCGCGCGGCGATGGTGCCCAGGACCGTCCAGGCGAACGGTGAGTGGCCCTGGTCGTCGAGCCACGGGTGGTAGTGGTCGCTGATCTCCACGAAGTCGAATCCGGCCCGCTCCGCGCGGACCGCCTGCCGGACGAGTTCGGCGGGGCCGAACGCCTCGGCCGCCAGTTTGTAGCCGATCTGCATGTGTCCCTCACGTCGGTTGGTCGTGCGGCTCGGAGTGCCCGCCGCGCACGGCGCGAAACGGGCCCGGCGGGGGGACGCGCGGTGGCCGGACGGTCAGAGGTCGAACTCGTGCAGGGGCAGGTCCAGGACATGGCAGGCGTCACGCACCACGACCCGCTCCACATGGTCGAAGTGACCGTCCGCACCGCCGATGACGATGCCGATCTGGACGACGGCGCGGGCCTCCACCGGCTTCTTCCGGGCCTTGGCGATCTCCCGCAGGGCCTCGGCCCTGGCGCGCTCGGGGTCGGCGGCGAGCCGGTCCAGCCAGTCGTCGAAGAGGGCCCGCAGGTCCTCGGCGGGAAAGTTCCTCAGCACCTCGTTGTGTTCGATCAGATAGCCGACCCGGCGGCGCTCGGCCGGGTCGATGACGCCGTCCGCCGCGGCGACGAGCGCGCACATGGCCACGCCGGCGTCCCGGAAGGCACCGCCCCTGAGTTCGTTCTTCCGCTCCTCGAGCTGGGCCTGCATCGCCTGGGCGGATTCCTTGAGACGGTCCCACAGGGCCATCGACACACTCTCCGTACATCACTGGGTTCCGGACCGCGTGTCACGGCCCGGTCGTCCGCTGGGTGGGTGGAGCACCGGCGGCGCGCGTGCCGGGCTCCGGGGACCATCGTGCCCTGTCGGCTCCCCGGCCGGCGGACCGGCCGGGGCTACCGGATCCTTTTGTGGCACCGCCCGGGTGTGGAAGGCGGATCCCTGGGAACGCGCACGGTACGGCCGCGCCACGATGTCCCCCCTCCCCCTCGTCGTCGGCGCGGCCGCGTGACGTCCCGGCCCGGGTGACCGACCGCCTCTTCGCGTCGTCCCGTGGTGCTGGCGAGTCCGGCGCGAAGGCCCGCCGTCGCCCATTAACCGGTTTCAGAAAAGGCCCCGGAACTTCCGACACGTCACGCCGCAATCAACCGGTGCATCTCCCCCGGCATCCCGGCCGTTCACCCTGACCGGGTCCCAACTCGGGGAAAAGTTACGGAAGTTGGCTCCGGAATTTTTCCGGAAAGAAACGTTGACGGTCAGTGTCGCACCGCGCATACTCCACATCGATCGTTGCCGATCGCCCGGATCCGCCGCCCGGCTCCCCGTACGGGTCGCGGATCCGGAGAGCCGCGAATGGCACACCCCACCCGCCCGTGGATCCCCCCATGTGCTCCGCAGGGCAAGGACGAAGGGAAAGCAATGGTCGACACCCCCCACACCCCGGCGGACCCCAGACGGGCCCGGAGGCGCCCGCGGTCCGCGCTGCGCAACGCGGTGGTCCTGGGCGCGGGCCTGGCGATGGCCGCCGCGGGCACCCTCACCGCACTGTCCGGTTCGGCCAGCGCCGCCAGCACCCTGGGAGCCTCGGCGGCCGAGCAGGGCCGCTACTTCGGCACCGCGATCGCCGCCAACCGCATGGGCGAGTCGGACTACATGAACGTCCTCAACCGGGAGTTCAACTCCATCACGGCCGAGAACGAGATGAAGTGGAACGCGCTGGAGCCCTCCCGCAACTCGTTCAACTTCTCCACCGCCGACCGGATCGCCAACCACGCCCGCAGCCAGGGCATGATGCTGCGCGGCCACACCCTGGTGTGGCACTCCCAGCTGCCGAGCTGGGTCAGCGGCCTGTCCGCGAACGACATGCGCTCGGCGATGAACAACCACATCAACCGGGTGATGGGCCAGTACCGGGGCCAGGTCCACTCCTGGGACGTGGTCAACGAGGCCTTCGCGGACGGCTCCGGCGGCGGCCGCCGCAGCGAGTCCCCCTTCCAGCAGCGGCTCGGCGACGGCTACATCGAGGAGGCCTTCCGCACCGCGCGGGCCGCCGACCCGAACGCCAAGCTCTGCTACAACGACTACAACATCGACAACTGGAGCCACGCCAAGACGCAGGGCGTGTACCGCATGGTCCGCGACTTCGTCTCGCGCGGCGTGCCGATCGACTGCGTCGGCCTCCAGGGCCACTTCAACAGCGGCAACCCGGTGCCCAGCAACTTCCAGACCACCCTGCAGAGCTTCGCGGACCTCGGGGTGGACGTCCAGATCACCGAGCTGGACATCGCCGGCTCCGGCACCCAGCAGGCCAACGACTACCGCACGGTGGTCCAGGCCTGCCTGAACGTCGCGCGCTGCACCGGCATCACCGTGTGGGGCGTGACGGACAAGTACTCCTGGCGTTCGGGTGACACCCCGCTGCTGTTCGACGGCAACTACAACAAGAAGCAGGCGTACAACACCGTCCTGGAGGTGCTGAACAACGGCACCGGAACCACCGCCGGAGGCACCACCAACGGCGGGACCACCGCCGGGAACAACGGCGGTACGACTGCCGGGAACAACGGCGGTGGTGACAACGGTGGGACGACCGCCGGGAACAACGGCGGGAGCGGCAACGCCACCTGTACGGCCACCCTGGAGGAGTCGCAGCGCTGGGGCGACCGCTTCAACGTCCAGGCCACCGTGCGGGCCGGTTCCACCTCCATCAGCAACTGGACGGTGAACCTCCAGCTCAACGGCGGACAGTCGATCCAGAACTCCTGGAGCGCCTCCTTCTCCACCAGCGGCAGCAACATGACCGTGCGGCCCAGCGGCAACGGCACACTGGCGGCGGGAGCCTCCACCGGCTTCGGCTTCACCGTGATGGCCAACGGCAACTGGAACCTGCCCCGCGTGGTGGGCTGCACCGCCTCCTAGCAGCACCTCGCACGACCAGCCCGTCCCCGGTGGCGCGGCGGCTTCGAGCCGCCGCGCCACCGGCGCGTCGGCCGGGGGACGGCGGCGCGGCCGCACAGCCCAGCCCCCGTCCAGCGGCACCCGCCCGGCGCCGGTCCGGTTCCGGGCCGGGCGCGGTGGTCTACCGTGCCACCGTGAGAACGCACCGGTGGCACGTGGCCCTTTCCTGGGGGGTGTGGTGGGCGGCCCTCACCGCAGCCTTCTGGCTGCTGGGCAGGGCCGTGGACCAGCCCGCCGGGCCGGCGGGGGGCGCGGCGACCGCCGTCCTGGCGATCGCCGTGGGCGAGACCGGCGACCGGCTGCGGCGACGCCGGGCCGCGCGCCGGCGCGGCACCCGCGTATGACCTCACCGTGCGCCCGCCGCGCCCGCCGCCGGTGCCGGCGTCCGGCCACGAGCGGCACGAGCGATGAGTCCCGGCGGTCCGGCCGGTCCACCCCTGTGGAACGTCCGACACCGGCACCCCGGGAGAGCACACCATGAACCCCACCAAGAAGATCACGACCTGCCTGTGGTTCGACGGCCGGGCAGAGGAGGCCGCCGAGTTCTACACCTCCCTGTTCCCCGGCTCCCGGATCACGGGCGTCGAGCGCTACACCGAGGCCGGTCCGGGCGAGCCCGGCTCGGCCGCGCTGGTCACCTTCGAGCTCGGCGGGCAGCGGTTCAGCGCGCTCAACGGCGGCCCGGAGTTCACCTTCTCCGAGGCCGTCTCGCTCTCGGTCGACTGCGCCGACCAGCGGGAGGTGGACGAGCTGTGGGCCAGGCTCACCGACGGCGGTGAGGAGTCGCAGTGCGGCTGGCTGAAGGACCGCTACGGGCTGTCCTGGCAGATCGTCCCCAGGGAGCTCGTCGAGCTGGTCACCGACCCCGACCCGGACGTGGCCGCGCGGGCCACCAGGGCCATGCTCGGCATGAAGAAGATCGACGTGCGGGCGCTGCGGGAGGCAGTCGGACGGTGAGGCCGCCGGACGGGTGCGGCCGCGGGCGCGCGCGGCGCTCAGCGGACGGCCGGGCGCCGCAGCCGCACCAGGGCGTCGACGGCCTCCGCCGGCTCGCCGTCCGGCCCGGTGGCCGGACGGCGGACCCGCTCGGCGCGCACCGTCTCCAGGCCCGGGCCGGGCCCCTGGCCCGCGGTGGCGCCGAGGGCGTCGGCCAGTACGTCCTCGGGGGTGAACAGCACCTCGGGGTCCTGCGGTCCGCCGACGCCCTCGGTGAGGTTCACGCTGTCGTGCCCGACGACGAGCAGGGTGCCCCCGGCGGCCACGGCGCGTGCCGCCCGGCGCAGCACCGTACGGCGCCGGCCGGCGGGAAGGTGCAGGTAGACCACCAGCACCAGGTCGTACCCACCGGGCTCGGGCCGGTACCCGGTCAGGTCCGCCACCACCCAGGTGACGCGGTCGGCGGCCCCGGCGGGCTGCCGGGCCGCGAGCCGCCGGCCGCGCTCCAGCGCGACGGCCGAGAAGTCCACGGCGGTCACCCGCCAGCCCCGGGCCGCCAGCCAGACGGCGTTGCGCCCCTCCCCCGCCGCCAGGTCCAGCGCCCGCCCGGGCACCAGGCCGCCGGTCTCCCGGGCCACCCAGCGGTTGGGCTCCTCGCCCCAGACCAGCTCGGTCGCCGCGTACCGCTCGTCCCATGCCCGGCTGTCCACGTCCGCCGCCTCCCTCGCGCTCCGCCCGGCCTGCGCGGTCGCCGGACCCGCCAGGTCCGGTCCGCTGTCCCGGGCCAGTGTGCCGGAGTCCCCCGCGGAGCGGTTCCGCCGCGCCGTACCGCCCCCTCCCGCCTTCCGGGAACAGCGGGTTCCCGGGCCCGGGGGAACGGAGCGCACCGGCCGACAGGGAAAGGCCCCGGCCCCGGCCGAGACGGGGGAGACTCGGCCGGGGCCGGGGCATGCGGGAACACCGGGACCATGCGGTCCACCGGCGGCATCCGCATCCGTTTCAACGGTAAAGCATCCCCCGCCCGTTCACCGCACCGGGGGTACTCACCGGTACGTCTGCCGCCCGTCAGTGCCCGGCGGCCTCGCTCCAGACCCGGCGGAGCTGTTCGAACCGGGTGGGCAGCGGCGGCCGCCGCCCGGCGTGGGCGGCGTTGACGCGGTGGACGAAACGGCGCCAGGACAGCACCAGGCCCTGCCGGGTGATGGGCAGCCCGGCCGCGACCGTGACTCCGTTGTCATGGGTGTGGTGCACCGTCAGCAGCAGCGCCTGGGGCACCGAACCCTCCAGTTCCGCGCACAGGTCGGCGCGGACGTCCAGCCAGCGGCGCAGCACCAGTACCGTGCCCGCGTCCAGCGCGTGGCGCCGCGGCACGCGGTGCTTGCCGTGTTCGACGTCCACCCGGCCCGTCCCCAGGTCCAGCGAGCGCACGGTGCAGCGCAGCAGGTCCCCGTAACGGGCACCGGTGGCCCTGGCCAGGCCCACCACCACCGCCAGCCGTACCGTCTCCGGCCGGGCCCCCTCCTCCATCGCCTGGGAGGCCAGCGTCCGCCACACCCACTCGGCCTCCTCGGGTGACACGGTCGGTCTCGGGTACCGCTCCCTGCCCGTTCCGTCCGCCCTCTTCGCCGCGTCTCCCGCCGTCGTCACCGCTTCCCCCTTTTGCTGGGTGCTTGGCACATTATTTTTCACACCATACCGCCCGCGCCCCGGTTGGGGGACGCGGGCGGTGTGCGGTGCCGGCGGCCGGTCAGCCGGTGCGGATCCGGCGTCCGGTGACGCGGTCGGGCCGGATGATCACCCACTGGTCACGGTCGCCGCCCGCCCAGGGTTCGCTGGGGGCCAGCTCGGCCAGCCGTGCGGCCTCCTTCGGGGAGGCGGTCCGGGCGGGCCCGACGGCGAGTACGCTCCAGCCCCGCCGCATGGCCTCGTCCACCTGGTCGACCTCGAAGGCCACCTCGTGGCCCACGGCCGCGGCCGTGGCGGCGCCGGGCGCGGTGCGGAAGGCGATCCCGGCGTCGAAGACCAGATAGTTCACCGGCACGATGGCGGGCCCGTCGGATGTCGTCACCGCGACGCGTCCCACGCCGTGGGAGGAGAGCCGGGCGCGGCAGTCCTCGGGACCGAGTTCGACGAGCCGGGGGTGGTGCGCCGCCGGACCGCGGCCCGGCGGCAGGTCGGTGCCACCGCCGCGCAGCCAGTCGACGGAGGTCTCCAGCGCGGCGGCCAGTCTCAGGAGCGCGGGCCCGGACGGGGAGGCCGGGTGCTCCTCCAGGTACGTCAGGTAGCCCGGCGCCATGCCGGCCCGGGTCGCCGTCTCCTCACGGGTCAGTCCGAGCCGTTCGCGCTGGAGGGCCAGGCGCCGGCCGATGTCACCGGGGCCGGCGGATTCGTGGTCTGCCCTGTGGGTCACGGCCACCGCCTCCTTCGTCGGGTGCGGGCCTCACCTGGTGCGGGTACCCGCCGGCACCCGGCCCATGGCGGGCGGAAACCCCTTCCTCCGCGGGCCGCGGCACGGGACGGCGGGCGGTGCGGGACGGTGACCGCGCGGGTCACTCCTCCGGCACCAGGACGGCCCGGCCGGCGATCAGGCCGTCGCGCAGCCGCTGGTAGACCTCGTCGGCCTCCCGCAGCGGGAAGACCTCCACATGCGGGCGGATACGGCCGGCACGGGCGAGGGCGACGACCTCGGCCAGTTCCGGCCGGGTGCCCCAGTAGGGGATCGACACCGACGCCTCCCACGGCAGGGTGCCGTACCGCACCGGCAGGGTGCCGCCCGCCAGGCCGACGACGGTGACGTCGGACTCCGGGGCGGCGACCGCGGCGGCGGTGGCCAGGGTGGGGTCGGCGCCGACGCAGTCGAGCACGAGGGCGGCGCCCAGTCCGCCGGTCAGCTCCCGGATGCGTTCGGCGGCCCCCTCCCCGGCGGGCACGCAGTGGTCGGCGCCCGCTCCGGCGGCCAGGTCGAGCTTCTCGGCCGAGAGGTCGACGGCGACGACCTCGGCGGCGCACAGCGCCTTGAGCAGCTGGACGGCCATGTGTCCCAGGCCGCCGACGCCGATCACCACCGCCGTGCTGCCGGGGACGAGCCGGTGCAGGGAGCGCTTGATCGCGTGGTACGGGGTCAGTGCCGCGTCGGTCAGCGGTGCGGCCTGGCGCGGGTCGAGGCCGTCGAGCGGCGCCAGCAGCCGGCGCGATGGAACGATCATGTACTCGGCCATGCCGCCGTCCGCGCCCAGTCCGCCGCCGGCGGCGCCGAGCTCGGCGGCGCGGCGGCAGTAGTTCTCCGCGCCGCGGGCGCAGGAGGGGCAGACTCCGCAGCCCCAGGGGCCGTAGACCAGCACCGCGTCGCCCTCCTCCAGGCCCGGCGTCCGCGCGCCCGGTCCCAGGGTGTGGATCCATCCGGCGGTCTCGTGGCCCAGGGTGAAGGGCAGTCCGTAGGGCAGGGTCCCGGCGGGCCACTCCATCACGTGCAGGTCGGAGTGGCACACCCCCGCCCCGGCCACCTTGATCAGGACCTCTCCGGGGCCCGGTTCGGGCACGGGGATCCGGACGGCCTCCGGGGGCTTCTGCCAGGCCGTCATCCGTACCGCTGTCATCTGGGACATCCGTTTCCTCCCATCGGTCGGTGCCGTAGCGGCCGTGGACCTCCCGCGGTACCCCGGCAGCGGCACGGGACACACCGCCTGAGCACCGGACACGGCCGGCGGGAAACCGCCGGGGTTGCGCCATCCGGGTGAGACCGGCGGTTAAGGTACCCGGTGGGGTATCGAGAGGAGTTGCCGTGGAACTGGCGATGGCGGCCGACGAACTCAGGGCCGTGGTCAACCGGCTGCGCCGGGCGCAGGGCCAGATCGCCGGAGTGATCAGGATGATAGAGGAGGGGCGGGACTGCGAGGAGGTGGTCACCCAGCTGGCCGCGGCCTCCCGCGCACTGGACAGGGCCGGCTTCGCGATCATCGCCACCGGGTTGCAGCAGTGCCTGGCCGAGGACGGCCAGGGGGACGACAAGGCGGTGGACCGGGAGCGGATGCGGGCCCGGCTGGAGAAGCTCTTCCTGTCCCTGGCCTGATGCCCCGGCCCGCCCGGTGAGCGGGCCGGCGGCGTCCGGGTAGCCGCCCCTGCCGGGGGTACCCGCCCGGGTATCCGGGGACGAGAGCCCGGAACCACCGCACGGCACCGCACCCCGGGAGTCAGAGATGGGTTACGACCGCACCGTCCGGGTGGACGGCGACTTCGGCACCACCGTGGCCGCCGTCCGCGAGGCCCTGGCCGACCAGGGCTTCGGCGTCCTCACCGAGATCGACGTCACCGCCACTCTCAAGGCCAAGCTGGACCAGGACATGGAGGACTACCTGATCCTGGGGGCCTGCAACCCCCGGCTCGCCCACCGGGCGCTGGAGGCCGACCGCGACATCGGGCTGCTGCTCCCGTGCAACGTGGTCGTCCGGCGCGACGGCGACACCACCGTCGTCCAGGCCCTGGATCCGGGCACCATGGTCACCCTCACCGGCCTGCCCGCGCTGGAGCCGGTCGCCGCCGAGGCCACCCGCCGTCTGGACGCGGCCCTGGCGGCCCTGAGCGGATCCGGCTGATCCGGCGGGCGGGCCCGGTGGTCAGCCGGACTCCCACTCCCACCCCGGGGCCCGGAACCAGCGCTCCCCCTTCTCGACGAGATGGGAGGCGTAGAGCCGCCCCACGAACGGTCGTCCCCGGAAGAAGGCCACCCGCCGCCGCCCGGCGTCGGCGACGACAGGGCGCGCCATCCGGGCGAACCGGGCCCGCTGCCCCGGCCCGCCCACCGCAGCGCGGCCGGCTCGACCCGCCCGCCCACCAGGACGGGGAAGACCGCCACCCCGGTCTGCGCTCCCAGCGGCAGACCGCCCTTGCGTTTCCGGGCCCGGTCCAGCGCCTGGCGGGTGAAGGACTCGACGACCGGGACGGTGATCTCGGGAACGGCGGCGGCGAAGGTGAACAGGTGCAGCCTGGTCGCCAGCCAGGAGAGCCGGAAGTCCGCCCGCCTGCCGGTGAGAACGGGCATGTCCGCCCAGTCCTCCCGGCGCGGGTCGCAGCCGTCGGCCGCCAGCCGGCTCTCCAGCCAGGCCAGGTACTCCCGTGTGTGCTCCCGCACCGCCGCTCCCTTCCCGGTCGGGTGACCCGCCACCGGTTTCAGGGCGTACCCGCCGCCACCGGCAGTACGCACACCGCCTGCGGGAAGGCCAGCGGCTCCCCGGCCGGCGCCAGCACGCCGCTGTCGGGGTCCCGCCGGAAGGCGGCGACGGTGCCGGTGGCCTGGTTGGCGGCGAACAGCAGCGTCTGGGTGGGGCCGAAGGCCAGGTGGCGCGGTGAGCTCCCGCCGCTGGGGTGGTGGGAGACGGGGCGCAGCACCGTCTCGTCGGCGGCGTCCACGGCCAGGACGGCGACGAGGTCGTGGCCGCGGTTGGACGCGTACACGAAGCGGCCGTCCGCCGAGACCAGCACCTCGGCGGCGGTGGTGCCGGCCGGTTCGGCGCCCTCGGGCAGGAAGGGGACGGTGGCGACCGGGGTGAGGGCGGCCCGGCGGGCGTCGTAGCCGCACACGGTGATCGTGGAGTCCAGCTCGCCCAGGACGTAGACGGTGCGGCCGGACGGGGAAAGGGCCAGATGGCGCGGGCCGGAGCCGGGCGGCATCGGTGCCCGGCTGCCGTCGGTGAGTTCGCCGGTGCGGGCGTCGAAGCGGTGCACGTGGACGGTGTCGGTGCCCAGGTCGGCGGTGAGCAGCCGGTCCCCGGCGGGGTCGGGCAGCACCATGTGGGCGTGCGGCCCGTCCTGCCGCTCCGGATGGGGGCCGGAGCCGGTGTAGCCCAGCACCTGGACCGGGTCGCCCGGGACGCCGTCCCGGTCCAGCGGCAGGACGGCGACCGTGCCGGAGGTGTAGTTGGCGGTGAACAGGTGGCGCCCGCCGGGGTGGACGGCCAGATGGCACGGATGGTCACCGCCGGCGGCGGCCTCGCCCAGTTGCTCCGCCACGGTGCCGTCCGCGGCGAGCGCGAAGGCGGACACCCGGCCGTCGGTGGTCTCGTTGACCGCGTACAGCACCCGGCCGGTGGGTGACAGCGCCAGGAAGGAGGGGTCCGCGGTGGGGACGACCGTCTCCAGCGTCAGGGCGCCGGTGGCGGCGTCACCGCTCGCCACGCCGATGCCGTGGGCGGTGTCGGTGCCGGTGTAGGCGCCCAGGTAGACGCGTAACCCGCCGTCGGACCGGCCGCCGGGACGGGCGTGTGCGGCGGCGTGGGGGGCGAGCGCCGCTCCCGCGGCGGTCGCGCCGAGGAGGGTCAGGGCCGTACGCCGGGTCGGGTGCCTGTGCCGTTCCGTCATCTTTCCTCCATGCGTGGTCCGGGAAGCGCTGCCGTGCGCACCCCGTACGGAACCACCACCGGGACCCGGCGGGGAAGAGGACACGCCCCCTGCCCGGTGCCGTCTGCCGGGGGTGGGTCCATTCACCGTGGGCGACTCCTGGTGCCGGGCGGCGGGTTGCCGTAGGGTGCCGGGCGACCGTGCTGGGAGCGCTCCCAGCACGGTCCGCACACCCTCCGGCCTCACCCGATGGAGACCTCCATGCGCTCTCCCCTGTCCCTCTCCTCCCCCGCACGCCGGTTACCGCGCCTGCTCGGTGCCCTCGCCCTGGCCTGCGCCACCGCGGTGGCCGCCACCGGTGCCGCCGCCCCCGCGCACGAGCGCCCCGGCCACCGCCCGCACGACAACTGCCCCGCCGACACCGCCGGTACGGCGCTGCTGTTCTGCGAGGACTTCGATGACCTGCCGCGCGGCGCGGGCACCAGCCTGGACTGGGGCGTGGACACCCGGCACGGGATGCTCTCCGTCGAGCGCGAGCACGGCCGCCACGGGGAGCGGCGGGGCGGACCCGACCCGGACCAGGTGCTGCGGGTGCGCACCGAGGGCAACGGATACGCCTTCCTGGAGGTCGACGACTTCTCCGCCCCGGGCAACAGCTTCTTCGGCCGGATGCGGGTGAAGGCCGACGCCTTCCCCACCGCACCCGACTGGGCCCACTTCACCCTGGTCGAGGCCACCGGCCGCGGCGACGGCAGCGTGGTGCGGCCGATCGGCGGCCAGTACGTCCCCACCGTCGGCGACGGTGTGCAGCTGTGGGGCATCGGCTCCGACGGCGGCCCGACCGGCGACTGGACCGACTGGCGCGAGTCCGCCCCGGCCGAGGCCGGGAGGTGGACGTGCCTGGAGTGGGAGATGGACGCCTCGGACAACCGCGTGGCGGTGTGGATCGACGGCGAGCCCCAGCCGGACATGACCGTCACCACCACCCGGCACGGCGGCAACCCGGTGGACTTCGTCTTCCCCGAGTTCGACACCGTCCGCGTCGGCTGGCAGCTCTACCAGGGCGACCCCACCCCCGGCTCCTACGACCTGCGCCTGGACGACCTGGCGCTGTCCACCGAACGCGTCGGCTGCGGCCGCTGACCGGCGCGCCCCGGCCGGGGCGCGCCGCACCAGCCGGGCGTCCGCGCGGAGGTCACCCGGGAGCGTGCCCGTCGCGGTGGCGGTGCAGGACACCCCGTACGGATCGAGAAGATCTGACAGAGCCCCCGCGCCTGCCCCCGGCAAGAGCCCCGGAGGCCGACGTTTCCGCCGGTTACGACTCCCATCCGGGGAAAGCCCTTCAACCGGGTGCCGCGAAATCGTGTCCTGCCGGGGCGCGGCGGAACACCTGCTCCGTGTTCTTCCCCTCCGGCTGCCGGACAGAAGGGCCCGCCTACGATCAGTCGTCATGAACTGGCTGGAGCGGACCGCGAACCTGAGGCAGTGGACCCGGGGCGGAATCCGCGCCCCGCACAAGCCGCTGCTGCTCCTGTACGCCCTCGGCCGGTTCCAGGAGGACGCGGAGGGCGGCCTGCGCTACAGCGCCGTGGAGCGGGACCTGGAACGGCTGCTGGCCGAGTACGGCCCGCCGAACAGGACGACGCCCGCCTACCCTTTCCACTACCTGGTCAGCGACGGTGTGTGGGAGGTGCGCACCGATCACGGGCCCGGCAGCCCGGGAAACGGAGTGCGGCAACTGCGGAGGACGGGTGCCACCGGACGGCTCGCACCGGAGCTGAGAGCGGCGCTGCGGCGCGAGCCGGCACTGCTCGGCAGGATCGCTCGCTCGCTGCTCGATCTGCACTTCCCGCCGTCCCTCCACGGCGAGCTGTGCGAGGCCGTCGGCCTGGACCTGGAGCCGGCGGGGACCGGGTACCTCCCGGCGGCGCGCAGGCAGCGGGACCGGCGGATGCGGGAACTGGTACTGGCCGCCTACGAACACCGGTGCGCGTTCTGCGGTTACGACGGCAGGCTCGGCCCGGTGCCGGTCGGGCTGGAGGCCGCCCATGTGCGCTGGTGGGCGTTCGACGGCCCCGACGAGGTCGAGAACGGGCTGTGCCTGTGCTCGCTGCACCACAAGCTCTTCGACAAGGGCGTCCTCGGGGTGGGCGAGGATCATCGCGTCCTGGTCTCGCAGCGCTTCGCCGGCCACAGCCCCGCCGCCCGCGAGTACGTCACGGCCCTCTCGGGCCGTCCGCTCCTCGGCCCGCGGTCCGGCACGCGTCCTGTCGCGGCCGCGCACCGCGACTGGCACCTCCGTCAGGTCTTCCGCGGCGAGCCACGACCCGCCACGGCTTCCTGACCGCCGAACGCGCCGTCGGCACGGCGCGCCCCCGATCCCGAAACCGCCCCCGGCCACGCGACACACGACGCGCGGTCCCGCCGGGTGGCACGGCTGCCGGCCAGGGCCGGCAGGACGGACCCGGCCGTACGGGCCTCCCGCCCACGGACCGATGCAGGGACCCGGCGCCGGTGCCCCGGAACGCCGGTCCGCCGGGCGCCCGTGGTTCGGGGCACCCGGCGGACCGGTTCAGGGGTGGTGCGGGAAGGGGATCAGCGGCGGGTGGCCAGGCGGTGGGCCTCCGCCAGGTACTTCACCGCCTTCGCGTACTGGCCCGACGCCAGGGCGCTGTCGGCGTCCGCGGTACGGGCCAGGGCCCGCTGCGGGGCACCGTCGCCCGCCTCCAGCAGGGCGTTCTGGGCGATGTCCCGGGCGACGGAGACCAGTTCGTCGGCCTGGGCGTAGGAGTCGCCGCGGGACTTCTCCAGCAGCCGGGCCGCCTGGCCCAGCACCGTCAGGGTCACGCCCGCGTGCCGCGCCGTGCCGTCGGCCTTCCAGTGGTGGCGGTTCAGTGCGAGGCCCAGCAGGGCCGCCGTCGCCCGGGAGGTGACGTCGCGGCGCTCGCGCAGCTCGCCGCGGACGTCCGCGAGCCGGTCGCGGGGGCTGTCGGTGCGCAGACCCCAGCCGTACGGGTACAGCGGGGCGTACTCCTCGTCCCCGACGTTGACCGGCACCTGCTCGGCCGAGCGCGGCCAGCTCACCGGGAGCCGGCCGGTGAAGGGCCGCTCGCCGAACAGGGTGTCCGCCACGCCGGTGCCCTCGCTGCCCGGCAGCCAGGAGGCGACCAGGGCGTCGATGTCGCCGAGCTGGTCGGTGACGATCTGCGGGCGGCCGGAGACGATCAGCACCGCGCAGTCCATGGCGCCGCAGACGGTGTCGACCGCCTGCTCGTCGGCCTCGGAGAGCTGAAGGTCGTGGCCGTTGCCGACGTCGCCGACGCCCTCGGCGTACGGGGTCTCGCCGACGACCACGAGGCCCACCTGGTGTCCGTCGGTGGGCTCGGAGGCGTCCTCGCTGAAGGTGACCGAGGCGTCCGGCGCGACCTGGCGGATGCCCTCCAGGATCGTGGTGCCCTCGGTGATGTCGCCGGAGGTGCCCTGCCAGGTGATGGTCCAGCCGCCCGCCTGATTGCCCAGGTCGTCGGCGTTGGAGCCGGCGACGTAGAGCTTCTCGTCGCCCTTCAGCGGCAGCAGGTTCCCCTCGTTCTTCAGCAGCACCTGGGAGTCGGCGGCCGCCTCGCGGGCCAGCTTCCGGTGCTTCGCGGAGCCGACGGACTCCAGGTGGGTGCGGTCGGCGTAGGGCTCCTCGAAGAGGCCGAGCTGGAACTTCTTGGTGAGGATGCGGGAGACCGCGTCGTCGATGCGGGAGACGGGGACGGCGCCGGAGTCGACCTGCTCGCGCAGGGTGGTGGTGAAGCCCTTGTAGTCGTACGGGACCATGATCATGTCGAGTCCGGCGTTGACGGAGGTCCGCACGTCGGAGGCGTAGTCGCCGGGGATCTGGTCGATGGCCTGCCAGTCGCTGATCACGAAGCCGTCGAAGCCGAGCTTGCCCTTGAGGACCTTCGTGATCAGGTCGGCGTGGGCGTGCATCTTGACCGGGCCCTCCTCGTCGCCGAGGAAGTCGACGCTGGAGAAGGACGGCATGACGGTGCCGACGCCCAGGTCCACCGCCTCCTCGAAGGGCCTGATGTGGACGGCCGCCAGCTCCTCGCGGGTGGTCCTGGTGACGCCCTGGTCGATGGTGTAGGTGCCGGTGGTGGACGAGCCGAACTCGGTGCCGCCGTCACCGACGTAGTGCTTGGCGGTGGCCAGCACCCGGTCGGCGTCCTTCAGGTCGCGGCCGTCCGGGTGGCCCTGGTAGCCCTCGACGGCCGTGGCCAGCCGGGTGACCAGTGCGGGGTCCTCGCTGAAGGCCTCGTAGGCCCGGCCCCAGCGCTCGTCGCGGCTGACGCACAGGCAGGGGCTGAAGTTCCACGGGATGCCGGTGGCGCGGACCTCCTTGGCCGTGGCGTGCGCGGTGTCCTCGACCAGCCGCGGGTCGCGGGCGGCGCCGAGGCCGGTGTTGTGCGGGAAGATCGTCGCGCCGACGACGTTGTTGTGGCCGTGGACGGCGTCGACGCCGTAGATCAGCGGGATCTGCAGCCGGGTCTGCTGGGCGCGCAGCTGGAAGCCGTCGACCATGTCGGCCCAGGCCTCGGGGGTGTTGGGCGTCGGGTTGGAGCCGCCGCCGGAGAGCAGCGAGCCGAGCTCGTAGTGGGCGATGTCGTCCTGGGTCTCCAGCGCGCCGCGCTCGGCCTGCGTCATCTGGCCGATCTTCTCGTCCAGGGTCATCCGGGACAGCAGGTCGGCGACGCGCTTGCGCACCGGCAGCTTCGCGTTCTGGTACGGCAGTCCGTGCGCGTTGATCACGACGACCGGCAGGTCGTCGGTGACGCGCGCCCCCTCGGCGGTGAGCGTGACGGGGATGGTCCTGGCGGTGGACGCCTTCGCGCCGCGCTTGGTGGTGACCGTGAAGCTCTGGGCGGTGCCCGAGTCGCTGCCGGCGGGGAAGGTGAGGGTGCCCTCGACGGGGGTGTAGTCCTCGCCGGGCTTCGCGGTGCCCTCGCCGGTGGCGTAGCGGACGGTGACGTCCTCGGGCAGCGGTGCGTTGCCGGTGGTGCCGACCGACACCTTCACGGTGGCGGTCTCGCCGCCGTCCACGGCGTGGACGGCGGTGTCGACGGCGACCCGGGCCCGTACGCCGCCCGTGCCGTACAGCTCGACCTGGTCGAACTCCAGGGTGCCGGAGTCGGCGGGCAGGTTGACGGCGTAGCCCCACATGTCGGTCAGGTCCAGCACGCCGTCGGCCGGGGCGCCGCCCGGCTGGTAGTCGGGGCGGCGGACGAAGTCCTCGAAGGGGGTCTGGACCTGCTTCCAGCCGTCGGTGTCGTCGGTGAAGTACCCGGCCCACAGCTCGGCCTGCCCGGCGTTCGGGCCGCCGTCCTTGACCTCGAACTGGACCCGCTGTCCGCTGCCGGTGCCCTTCACCCAGAAGGACAGGCCCTCGTGGCCGCTCCAGTCCTCGGTGGCGGGCAGGGTGTGGTCGAAACCGCCCCAGGCGGTGATGTCGTAGGCCACGCGCATGGCCTTGTTGCCGGCGTTGGCGCCGGGGCGGGCCTCGGCGGCGACCTGGCTGATCTCGGGGGTGTCCGCGTCGTCGTTGCCGTAGGTGCCGATCGGGCCGGGGAAGGCGGCGTCGAAGTCGTCCAGGGTGCGGGTGGGCTCGGCGGCCGTCGCGGTGGGCGTCAGCCCGGAGGCGAGGAGGGCGAGCAGGGCGCCGAGGGTTCCGGCGGCTGTTCGTACTCTCCGGCGGCGGGGCGGTCGTGCGTACAGCGGCTGTCCCATGGCGGCTCCCGTCGGACGCGGTCGTTGTCTTCGGTGCTTGAACGCATGCGGTCACACACGTCTCCCCCTGCGCACCGCGCTGATCATGTACGCGGCCAGATGGGCCGTCAAGACCCTCGACACGTGCACTTCTTGGAGGAACCGGCCGGGATTCCACCGCCGGACCCGACGGATTGAGAGCGCTCTCTGCAGCACCGCAGGTGAGCGGCGGTGCAGCACCGGGAAAGGTCCCCGCCGGCCCGGCCGCGGGCACCGGGGCCGGCGGGGACCGCCGTCACGCCTTGAGCGGCCCGCCCCCGGGGTCGGTGAAGTGGTTGTCGTGGCGCAGCAGGAACTCGGCGAACTCCGGGCCGCCGCGCCGCGCCGTCTCCGCGACCTTCTCGAAGTACTCCTCGCGCGGCGCCCCGGGCGTGAAGAGCATGAGCATCGACGCCGGCTCGTCGGAGTCGTTGCGGAACGCGTGCAGCCCGCCGGGCGGTACGTACAGGAAGTCCCCCGTCCGCCCGGTGGTCCAGCGGTCGCCGTCGTACAGCCGCACCTCGCCGGACAGCACGAAGAACGACTCGGAGATCGTCCGGTGGAAGTGGGTGCTCGGGCCGGGCGCCCGCGGCCCCATCTCCACCTTGTACAGACCGAACTCACCCCCGGTCAGGGCGTGGGTGGCCAGGTAGTGGGTGCGGGTGCCCGACGGGGAGACCAGCTCAGGCCCGGTCTCCGCCGACCGGAACACCGCGCTGATCTCGCCGTTCTCCCCCAGGTAGCGGGGCTCGGGGTAGGACACGGGCGGCTCCTCCCGGTACGCGGCTGTACGGCTGTGCGGCGCGCCCCGGCGGGGCGCGGCCGTCAGTCCTGCGGGTAGCGGACGCCGACGCGCTCCCGGACCGCGTCCAGCGTCGTCATCACCGCCAGTGTGCCGTCCAGCGGCACCAGCGGCGACTCCGTCTCCTTCTCCCGCAGGCAGCGCATCACCTCCGCCGCCTCGTGCGCGTACCCGGCGCCGTCACGCGCCCCGGGAACACGGACCTCCTCCGGCTCGTGTCCGGCGCGGTGGAGCAGGAAGGTCTCGGGGGCGAAGAAGCCGTGCGGCAGCTCGATGCGCCCGCGCGTGCCGCTGACGGCCGCCACGGTGGGGCTGGCGGCGGCGATGGAGCAGGACAGGGTGGCCACCGCCCCGCTGTCGTAGCCCAGCAGGACGCCGGTGGTCTCGTCCACACCCTCGGGCGTCAGATGAGCCCAGGCGGCGACGGAGGACGGCGCGCCGAGGACGAGATGGGCGAAGGACACCGGGTAGACGCCCAGGTCCAGCAGGGCGCCGCCGCCCAGCCGGGGGTCGCGCAGCCGGTGCGCGGGGTCGTCGGGCGCGGCGATGCCGAAGTCCGCGTGGACCGAGCGCACCTCGCCGACGGCGCCGTCGTCGATGAGCTCGAGCATGCGCCGCACCACCGGGCTGCAGTAGGTCCACATGGCCTCCATCAGGAAGACCTTCCGGCGGCGGGCCAGCTCGACCAGCTCCCGCGCCTGGGCGAGGTTCAGGGTGAGCGGCTTCTCGCACAGCACCGCCTTGCCCGCCTCCAGGCACACCCGGGCGGCCTCGAAGTGCGCCGAGTGGGGGGTGGCGACGTAGACCACGTCGACGTCCGGATCGGCGGCCAGCTCGGTCCAGCTCCCGTACGCCCGGGGGATGCCGTGCGCGTCGGCGAAGCGGCGGGCGGACTCCGGCGAGCGCGAGCCCACCGCGACGGTCTCCCCCTCGGGGAGGGTGGCCAGGTCCCGGGCGAACGCGCCGGCTATCCCGCCGGTGGCGAGGATGCCCCATCTGATGGTGTCGTCCGTGCGCGTCATGCGTCCCCCGAGTTCGGTTCGCCGGCGATGGGCCGCCGGGTGGTGTGCGGTGATCACCCTATGCGGTGACCGTCCGCCCGTCGCACAGGTGTCCACATCGTGTACACGCCCGCCGTCGGACACGGGCTGCCGGAGCCCGGCGGCGGGCGGCCGTTACGGTGGTGGACGTGCGTCTGCTCCTGATGTCCGACACCCATCTGCCCAAACGCGCCAGGCGGCTGCCGGAGGAACTGCTGGCGCGGGTGGCGGAGGCCGACGCCGTCCTGCACGCCGGGGACTGGGTGGACGCCGCCACGCTCGACCTGCTCCAGGAGCGGTCGCGGCGCCTGGTCGCGGTGTACGGCAACAACGACGGCCCGGAGCTGCGCGCCCGGCTGCCCGAGGTGGCCCGTGCGGAGCTGGGCGGGCTGCGCTTCGGCGTGGTCCACGAGACCGGGCCGAAGCAGGGCAGGGAGCGCCGGTGCACCGAGCGGTTCCCCGAACTGGACGTCCTGGTCTTCGGGCACAGCCACATCCCCTGGGACAGCACGGCGGTCAGGCCCGGCGGCGGGACGCTGCGGCTGCTCAACCCCGGCTCGCCGACCGACCGCCGCGCCCAGCCCCGCTGCACGTACCTGACGGCGGTGGCCGAGGGCGGCGAACTGCGCGAGGTCACCCTGCACCGGCTGCCGCCCCGCCGCTGAGTCCTCCCCCGCGGCCGGTCAGCCCTCGAAGTAGGCGTCCAGGACCTCGTCGAGTTCCGCGTCCCACTTCTTGAGGTGTTCCTTGGTCGGGGCGTGGACCTCGCCCCGGAACCAGGGCCCGTCGACGGTGTAGAACGTCACGGTGAACCGGCGCCCGATGCGCGGTGGCGTGACCTCGACCGCGCCGATCTCCTCCCAGTCGAGCTCCACCTCCTCGCCGTCCATCCGGAGCGTGACACCGTCGCGGCCGGCGCTGATCGCACCGAGGGGGTCGATGACCTCGAAGGAGGGGCCGCCGGCGTCGTCCGCCGCCGTCTCCTCCCCGGTGTCGTCCCCGGTGCCGTCCGCGGTGTCCGCCGCCTCGGGCTCCCCGGCGCCGGCGGTGTCGGTGTCGGCGCCGGCGTCCGTGCCGCCGGACCGTCCCTCGGCGGGCTCCTCGCCGGACGGCTCCTCGGCCCCGGCGCTCTTCTCCGCCGCGGCCGCGGCCTCGTCGCCGTCCCGGCCTTCCGTCCGCTCCTCCCGTTCCGCCTCCTCGGCGGATTCCTGGGGCGTGATTCCGGGGACGTACGCCGGATCGGTCCCGGCGACGTTCTCGAGTTGGATGATGGGTTCGATGCGCTGCTCCACGGCGGGCAGTATGACCGACGGGACCGGAGCGGCGACAGGCGGCCCGACACGTGTACGGGCCACCGGAGGGATCCCCGCAGCAAAGGGGACCGGGCGCCCCGAGAACGGCCGGATCCGATCGCTCCACGGGCCAACCATTCGGCGGCGCAAAGCGTCCAACCTTCCAAAGAACTCCACCAAATAGGGGCATACATGAATACGAGAACACGCATCGGTCGTCCTGGCCGGCTCGGCCTCGCCGTGCTCACCGCACTCGCCACCGCCCTGCCCGTCGCCCTGTCCTCCCCCGCCGCCGCGGCGGCGGGCGGTACGCCCGCCTTCCTCTCCCCGGCGGAGCTGCCGCCCCACCCCTCGTCCCCCTGGTACGCCGGTGAGGTGACCGCCGGCGTACCGGACCCGCTGCCCTTCTGCTATGGCGAGGCCCTGCCCGGGGCCACCTCCCGGTACCGCGAGTTCTGGACGGAGTACGACACCAACGCCCGGCAGGTCACCGTCGTGGAGCGTGACGAGGCGGCGGCCACGGCGCTGGCCGCGCTGCTGAACCGCGCGATCAGGGAGTGCGCCGAGCGGACCGAGCAGCGGGACCCCGAGATCGAGGCCGAGTCCAGGTACTACGGCAGGGTCCGGGTGGAGGAGGGCGCCCGGGTGTACGGCGTGCACATCAACCACACCGCGGTGGGCTCCTCCGACATCCATCTGTTCTCGGTCGGCCGGGACGGGCGGACCGTCACGGTCGTGCACTGGGGGCAGCTGGGCGACTTCCGGCACGCGCAGGTGTCCGACTTCCGGAAGACGACGGCCGTCGCCGTCGGCAAGCTCTACTGAGCCCCGCCGACCGGCCGGTGTGTCCGGCGCCGTGCCGCCGCCCCCTCCTCCGCCGCGCACTACGCTCTTCGCATGGCAGTGGAGGACACCGGCGGCACGCCCGGCGGGGACACGGTGATCGATCTCAACGCCGATCTCGGTGAGGGCTTCGGGCGCTGGCGGCTCACCGACGACGAGGCGCTGCTGTCCGTCGTCAGCAGCGCCAACGTCGCCTGCGGCTTCCACGCCGGGGACCCGTCCACCATGCGGCGGGTGTGCGCGGCGGCGGCCGGGCGGGGCGTGGCGATCGGCGCGCAGGTCTCCTACCGGGACCTGGCCGGTTTCGGGCGGCGGGCGATGGACGTGCCCGCCGACGAGCTCGCGGACGAGGTCGCCTACCAGATCGGCGCCCTGCGGGTCTTCGCCGAGGCCGCGGGGACGCGGGTGGCGTACGTCAAACCGCACGGCGCCCTGTACAACCGCACGGTGCGCGACACCGGGCAGGCCGGGGCGGTCGTGGCGGGGGTGCTGCTGGCGGGCGGCGGGCTGCCGGTGCTGGGCCTGCCCGGGTCCTCGCTGCTGCGGGCCGCCGGGGAGGCCGGACTGCCCACCGTCACCGAGGCGTTCGCCGACCGCGGCTACACCCCCGACGGCACGCTGGTGCCGCGCCGGGAGCCGGGCGCGGTGCTCCACGAGCCCGGCGCGGTGGTGGACCGGGCGCTGGGCATCGCGCTGCGCGCCACCGTGACCGCCGCCGACGGACGGCAGGTGGCCGTGTCCGCCCGGTCGCTGTGCCTGCACGGCGACACCCCGGGCGCCGCCGGTCTCGCCCGGCGGGTGCGGCGGGCGCTGGAGGAGGCCGGGGTGCGGATCGGGGCGTTCGCGTGAGCGCGGGCGGCGCGGGCGGTACGGGGCCCGCGCCGGGCGGCGCGGGCCCGCGGGTGCTGCCCGCGGGCCGGCGCGCCCTGCTGGTCGAGGTGGACGGCGCCGAGCGGGCCCAGGCGCTCCACGCCGAGCTGGTGCGGCTGCGCGACGCCGGCGAACTGCCGCCGGTGGAGGAGATCGTCCCGGCGGCGGCCACCGTCCTGCTGGACGGGCTGGACGAGCCGCGCGCGGTGGCCGGGCTGCTGCGGCGCCTGCGGGTGCCGGACACCGCGGCGGCCGAGGCGGCCGAGGTGGTGCTGCCGGTGCGCTACGACGGCCCCGACCTGGCCGAGGTGGCGGCACTGTGGGGGGTGACCGGGGAGGAGGTGGCCGCGATCCACTCGGGCACCGCGTTCCGGGTGGCCTTCTGCGGGTTCGCTCCCGGGTTCGGCTACCTCACCGGGCTGCCCGCCCATCGGCACGTGCCCCGGCGGGCGACGCCCCGTACCGCGGTGCCGCCCGGCTCGGTCGCCCTGGCCGGTCCGTACACGGGGGTGTATCCGCGCGCCTCCCCCGGCGGCTGGCAGCTCATCGGCCGTACCGACGCGGTGCTGTGGGACGTGACGCGCGAGCCCGCCGCGCTGCTGGCGCCGGGCACCCGGGTGCGCTTCGAGGCGGTCCCGTGACGGGCGGCACGGCGGGCGGCGGTACGGCGGGCGGCGCCGTGCTGGAGGTGGTACGGGCCGGGGCGCTGACCACCGTGCAGGACCTGGGCCGGGTGGGCCACGCCCACCTGGGTGTGCCGCGTTCGGGGGCCCTGGACGCCCCCGCGCACCGGCTCGCCAACCGGCTGGTGGGCAACCCGGCCGGGGCCGCCGGTCTGGAGACCACCCTCACCGGCTGCGCGGTGCGCGTGATCGGGGGCCCGGTCACCGCGGCGGTGACGGGCGCCCCGTGTCCGGTGCGGGTCGACGGCCGTCCGGCGCCCTGGGGCGCGGCGCTGCGGGTGCCGGCGGGGGCCGTGCTGGACGTCGGCGCCGCGCGGGCCGGGGTGCGCTGCTGCCTGGCCGTGGCGGGCGGCATCGCCGTCGAGCCGGTGCTGGGCAGCCGCTCCACCGATCTGCTCTCCGGGCTCGGTCCGGCGCCGCTGACCGGGGGGACGCGACTGCCGGTGGGGCCGGCGCCGGGACCCGTCCCCTGGTGCGGTCCCGCTCCGGCGCCGGGGCCGCCGGCCGGCGAGCTGGTGCTGCCGGTGGTGCTCGGGCCGCGCGACGACTGGTTCACGCCCGGCGCGCTGCGCACCCTGGCGGCGCGGACGTACCGGGTGGCCGCCGCGAGCAACCGCGTCGGCCTGCGCACCGAGGGGCCCGCCCTGGAGCGGGCGCGGCAGGGCGAGCTGCCCAGCGAGGGCATGGTGACGGGCGCGGTCCAGGTGCCGCCCGACGGCCGGCCGGTGGTCTTCCTCGCCGACCACCCCACCACGGGCGGCTATCCGGTGATCGGGGTGGTGCCCGAGGCGGCGCTGGCGTCCGCCGCGCAGGCGGTACCGGGGCTGGCGGTGCGCTTCGTCCCGCTGCGCCGCTGAAACGGCGGGCCGACGGGCCGGAACCGGAGGCTCCGGAGGGGTACCCCCGAGCATTGTTCGGTGAAATAATTACGGACGTCACCAGAATGCCCATCGTCTTCCGCGATCGGTTCACAGGAGGAAGCCATGAAACGCACCAGGGCCGCTGTGGCGGCCGTCGTCAGCGGCTTACTGCTCTTATTGGGCGGGGCCGTCCCCGCCTCGGCCGCCACCGCCTCCACCACTTCCACCACCGCGGCCTCACTGGTGGAGGTGACGGACTTCGGCAGCAACCCGGGCGGTCTGCGCATGCACGTGTACGTGCCGGACTCCCGCCCGGCGAACCCGGCGATCGTGGTGGCGATGCACGGCTGCGGCGGTTCGGGCCCCGGCTTCTTCCAGGGCAGCGAGTTCGCCTCGCTGGCCGACCGGCACGGCTTCGTCGTCATCTACCCGAGCGCGACCAAGCAGACGGCGATGGGCACCTGCTTCGACGTGTGGTCCGAGGCCTCCAAGCGGCGCGGCGGCGGCAGCGACCCGGCCTCGATCGTCTCGATGGTCACCCACGTCCAGCAGCGCTACGGCGGCGACCCGCAGCGGGTGTTCGCCACCGGCAGCTCCTCCGGCGGCATGGAGACCAACGCCCTGCTCGCCCTGTACCCGGACGTGTTCCAGGCCGGAGCGGTGTTCATGGGCGTCCCCTTCGACTGCTTCGCGAACGAGGCCGACTTCCCGCCGTGGACCAGCAGGTGCACAGGCGGGAACATGCGCCGGACCCCGCAGGAGTGGGGCGACTCGGTACGGCGGGCGTACCCCGGCCACAGCGGCGAGCGTCCCCGGGTGCAGGTGTGGCACGGCACGAACGACACCCTCGTGCCGTTCCAGCTCCTGGAGGAGACCACCAAGCAGTGGACGAACGTCTTCGGCCTGGGCCAGACCCCGACCTCGACCGACCGGCCGCAGCCGAGCTGGAACCGGCAGCGCTTCGCCGACCAGAACGGCACCGTGCGGGTGGAGGCCATCAGCGTCTCGGGCGCCGGGCACAGCCTGCCGATGGGCGGCATGGCCGCCGCCGCGATCGACTTCTTCGGCCTGTCGGGCGGCGGCGCGGGCCACTGACCCGCGGCACACGCCGTACCGCGGGCGTACGGTCGGCCGCCGGGCGGCATGGGACCACCGCCCGGCGGCGCGCACCGGGGCGGGACGGGCTATGCCCGTCCCGCCCCCTCGCCGTGGGTTCCGCCCCCGGCCGCGGTGCCCCGCTCCCGGGCACCCTTCTCCGCCTTCTCCGCCACGGTGTCCGCCGCCCGCGCGGCGTCCTGCGGCGCTTCCGCCTCGACGCCCTTCAGGGGCTCCCCCGCGACGGTGCCGCCGCCGGAGAACCCCTCCGCGGCGCTCGCCGTGCCGGGGACGACGCGGTGCTCCATCTGCGTCTCCCGGCCGGAGTGGGCCCCCGGCCCCCGGTCGGCCGGATCCGTCCGCTCGCCCTGCGGGCGGTGCGCCGCCGCGGCGTCCCGCCGGTCCCCGCGGTCTTCCCGGTCGTCGTGGTGCCTGTCCGTTCCGCCCATGGCCGTCCGTCCTCGCCGTCTCTGTGTCCGGATCCGGGTCCGTCGTCCGCACCGGCCGGTGCGGCTCCCCGCGATCTTCGGTGTACGGCGCAGGTACCCGGTGGGACCGCCCGGAAACGGCCACCCGCCGGGCCGACCCGGGATCAGCTCATCCGGACGCCGACGATGCAGGTGTCGTCGTCGGTGTCGGCGTTGCTGTAGGTCAGCATCCGGTCCAGGCGCTGGTCGAGGGTGTCGCCGGGTTTCCGGGCGATGGCCAGGAGCCGGTCCAGGGCCTCCTCGAGGGAGCTGTCCCGGCGCTCGATCAGCCCGTCGGTGTACATCAGCAGCACGTCGCCGCTCTCCAGCTCCAGCCGCTCCTCCTCGTACTCGGCGTCCGGGACCGCGCCCAGCAGCAGCCCGCCCACCAGGGGCAGCGCGGCGGCCCGTCCCCCGCGCACCAGGACCGGGGGCGGGTGCCCGGCCCGGGCCCAGCGCAGGGTGCGGGTGCCGGGGTCGTACAGTCCGCACACCGCGGTGGCCGTGACGTTCTCGGTGAGGTGGTGGGCGACGGTGTTCAGCCAGGACATGAGCTGGGCCGGGCCGGCGCCGGTGGTGGCCAGCCCGCGCAGGGCGTTGCGCAGCACCACCATGCCGGTGGCCGCGTCGATGCCGTGGCCGGCCACGTCGCCGACGGACAGCAGGACCTGGCGGGACGGCAGCACGACGGCGTCGTACCAGTCGCCGCCGACCAGGTGGTCCTTCTCGGCGGGGCGGTAGCGGACGGCGATGTGCAGGCCCTCCGCCTTGATGGGGCCCCGGGCGGGGGGCATGATGGCGCGCTGGAGCTGCAGGGCCATGCGGTCGCGCTCGACGGCCTCCTGCTCGCTCTGGGCGAGCTGGTCACGGGTGGCGCCCAGGGCGACCTCGGTCCAGTGCTGGGCGGAGACGTCCTGGTAGGCGCCGCGCACCGCGACCAGCCGGCCCTCGGCGTCGAGGTCGGGCTCGGCGATCACCCGGATGTGCCGCACGATCCCGTCGGCCCGCCGCAGCCGGAAGGCCTCGGAGGCGGGACGACGGTGGTGGAACAGGGTGCGCAGGAAGCGCCCGATGACGGCCTCGTCGTCGGGGTGGGTGTGGACGGGCAGCTGCTCCAGGGGGACGGGCGCGGCGGTCGGCGGCAGCCCGTGGAGGGCGAACAGCTGGCTGTTCCAGACGATCTCGCCGGTCGCGAGGTTCTCCTCGAACCCGCCGATGCGGCCCAGCCGCTGGGCGTGCTGCAGCACCCGTGCCAGCCGGGCCGCCTCGTCCTGCACCCGCCAGATCAGCAGCACGCTGTCCCCGTGCCGGCTGACGCTGACGCCCGCCTCCACGGACAGCGGCACCTGCCCGACCATCGCGCGCAGCACCATCCGCTCGGCGCGGAAGGGCTCCCCGGTGGCGTGGACGTGCTCGATCTTCTCGAACAGACCGCTCTCGCCGATCGCCAGCGGATAGGCCTCCAGCAGCAGTGTCCCGGCGACGGAGGAACGGGGCCGCCCCGCCGGGTCGACGAAGTGGCTGCTGACGTGGTGGATGCGGAAGTCGGCGAGCCGGCCGTCGGCGTCCAGCTGGGGAACGAGCACCAGGGCCGGGTCCAGCAGGCCGTCGGCGAAGTCCGCCAGCTCGGAGACGCCCGGGGGGCGCGGCCGCGGGGAGTGGCGCGGTCCCTCGACCTCCTCGGGGAGGGCGTCCAGGGTGTGGGCGCACAGCTCCGCCAGCGCCTCGATCTGCCGCTGGACCTGCGGCGGCTGCGGCTGCTCGAGCGCGCCGGGCCAGCAGATCTCCAGTACGCCCAGGATCCGTCCGCCGGTGCCGGCCGGCACCGTCACCCGGCAGCCCTCGGGGGCCTGCCGGCGGCCGAGGGTGGGCAGCCCGGACTCGGCCGGGGACGGGAACCACACGGCGCGCCGCTCGATGAGCGCCCGGCGGGCGAGGGTGGCCACCCCGGGCGGTACGTAGTGCCAGCGGGCGGCCTCCTCCGGGACGAAGCCCGCGCAGCCGGCCAGGGTGAGGGAGGAGTCGGTGCCGGCGGCCCAGATGGCCACGGCCACGGCGCCCAGGGGGGTGAGCGCGTGCTCAAGCAGGGACTCGGCGACCGCCTGGGTGTCGTCCGCGGCCAGCGCGCCGCTCTCGGCGGTGCGCAGCCGCACCGGCAGCGAGGGGACGTCCCCGTCCTCCTCCGGGCTCCCGGAGACCCCGGACCTCCCGGGACCACCGGCCTCCGCCGCCCGCGCCCGCGCCTCCTCCCGGGCCCGGGCCACGAATTCGTGGGCCGCCTCGGTGAGACGGTCGCGGGCCGCCTGGTTGATCAGGTCGACGGCCAGCTCCAGCTGGGACGTTTCCGCCTGTTCGGCGAGGACCGCCAGCTGCCGGGCGGCCTGCGCCGGTCCGCAGCCCAGCCGCTCGACCAGGATGCCCTTGGCCATCTCGATCAGGGCGCGCCCCTCGGCGGCCGCATGGGCCCGGCGCACCTCACGGCGGAGCCGCTCGACGGTGGCGGCCAGTCTGCCCAGACCGGCGGCGTCGGTGCCGTTCCGCGGCGTCCCCCGCAGCCGCTCCCCGTCCCGCCGCTCCCCGTTCGGCACCACGGTCACGGTGCCCGCTGCGGGGGCGTCGCCGACGGACGCCACCGGAAGCGGCTCCCCCTCCGGGACAGCCCTCGGCGGTCCGTCCTGCCGGACGGACTCGTCCGGCCGCTGGGTGTCCACTGCGCTGCTCCTCGGGGAGATGGTCGACGGGCGGGCGGGCGGGCGGGCCGGCCGGGCGGTGCCCGGCGACGCGGGCTACAGGTCCAGGCAGCGCTGGATGCACGCGATGAGATCACGCGCGTCCAGCGGCTTGGTGACGTAGTCGCTGGCCCCGGCGGCGAGACTCTTCTCCCGGTCCCCGGGCATGGCCTTGGCCGTCACCGCGATGATGGGCAGCCCGGCGTACTCCGGCATCGCCCGGATCGCCGCGGTGGCTGCGTAGCCGTCCATCTCCGGCATCATCACGTCCATCAGGACCAGGTCGACCTCGGGGTGGGCGGTGAGGCAGTCGATGCCCTTGCGGCCGTTGTCGGCGTGCAGGACGTGCATGCCGTGGAGCTCCAGGATGCCGGTGAGGGCGTAGACGTTGCGGGCGTCGTCGTCGACGACGAGCACGGTGCGGCCCGCCAGCGTCCCGTCGGCCTCCTTCGGCTCGAACGTCTCGGTGGTCTCCTCGGGCCGCACCAGCGGGAGCACGTCGCCGGGCTCCTCCGCGGTCAGGTGCAGCGCTATGCGTTCGCGCAGCTCGTCCAGGCCGGCGAGCAGTTCCAGCGGCTGCCGCCGGGCGCGGTCCTGCAGCACCCGTTCCTGGTCCGGGTCCAGCCGCCGGTTGTTGTGGGCCAGGACCGGGACCCGGCCCAGCGCCGCGTCGCCCTCCATGGCCTCCAGGAAGCGCAGCGCCGTGCCGTCGGCCAGGTCGAGCTGCAGCACGATGCAGTGGCAGTCCTCCGCGGCGAGCGCGGCGGCCGCCTCCTGCTCCCCGACGGCGGTGACGATCTCCACCGGTCCGCGCGGGTCGCCCGGGCCGGCGCCGTCCGCGAGATCGGCCACGGCGTTCTCGGCGACCAGTGACAGCAGGCCGCGGGGGCGGTCCTCGACGACCAGCAGCCGCCGCTTCTGCGGGCGCGGCGGGGCGGTGACGGCGTTCCGCTCCGGGGCGGCGGTGTCCGTCTCCTCCCGGGGGACGCCGTCCTCGCGGGGCCCGGCGGCCGGCCGGTCCTGGAAGTCGGGGCGGGCCACGGGCAGGTAGAGCGTGAAGGTGCTGCCCTGCTCGGGGACGCTCTCGACGGTGATGGCGCCGCCCAGCAGGTAGGCGATCTCCCGGCTGATGGACAGGCCCAGCCCGGTGCCGCCGTACTTGCGGCTGGTGGTCCCGTCGGCCTGCTGGAAGGCCCCGAAGATGGTCTCCAGCTGCTGCTCGGGGATGCCGATGCCGGTGTCCTCCACCCGGAAGGCCACGGCCGCGCCGTGCAGCCGCACGGTGGCGGGCAGTTCGTCCGGGGAGACCGGCTCTATCCGCAGGCGGACGCCGCCGGACTCGGTGAACTTCACCGCGTTGGACAGCAGGTTGCGCAGCACCTGGCGCAGCCGGGAGTCGTCGGTGAACAGGTCGACGGGGACGCCCGGCGCGGTGCTGATGGTGAAGTCGAGGCTCTTCTGCGTGGTCAGCGGCCGGAAGGTGGCCTCGACGTAGTCCAGCAGCCGGCGCAGCGGGAACCGCTCGGGGTTGATGTCCATCTTGCCCGCCTCGACCTTGGACAGGTCCAGGATGTCGTTGATCAGCTGGAGCAGGTCGGAGCCGGCGGAGTGGATGATGCCCGCGTACTCCACCTGCTTGGGGGTGAGGTTGCGGGTGGGGTTCTGGGCCAGGAGCTGGGCGAGGATCAGCAGGCTGTTGAGCGGGGTGCGCAGCTCGTGGCTCATGTTGGCCAGGAACTCCGACTTGTACTTGGAGGCCAGCGACAGCTGCCGGGCCCGCTCCTCCAGCTCCTGCCGGGCCTGCTCGATCTCCAGGTTCTTGGTCTCGATGTCGCGGTTCTGGGAGACCAGCAGGGCGGCCTTCTCCTCCAGCTCGGCGTTGGAGCGCTGCAGCTCCTCCTGCTGGGTCTGGAGTTCCTCCGAGCGGGCCTGGAGCTCGCCGGCCAGCCGCTGCGACTCCTGGAGCAGTTCGTCGGTGCGGGCGTTGGCGACGATGGTGTTGACGTTGACGCCCACGGTCTCCATCAGCTGGCCGAGGAAGTCCTGGTGCACCGCGGTGAAGGGGCTGACCGACGCCAGTTCGATGACGCCGAGCACCTGGTCCTCCGCGAGGATCGGCAGCACGATCAGGCTGCTCGGCTGGACGGCGCCCAGCCCGGAGGAGACGGTGACATAGCCGGGCGGCAGGTCGTCGACGGTGATGGTGCGGCGGCTGCGGGCCGCCTGGCCGACCAGGGACTGGCCCAGCCGGAAGCGCGGCGTCCCGGCGCCCCCGGCGACCTCCGGATGGCCGTAGGAGCCGATGAGGCGCAGTTCCGTCTCGCCGGCGGCGCTCTCCTCGGCGAGGTAGAAGGCGCCGTACTGCGCGCCGACCAGCGGGGTCAGCTCGTCCATGATCAGTTCGGCCACGACCGACAGGTCGCGGCGGCCCTGCATCAGGCCGGAGACCCGGGCCAGGTTCGTCTTGAGCCAGTCCTGCTCCTGGTTGGCCCGGGTGGTCTCGCGCAGGGACTCCACCATGAAGTTGATGTTGTCCTTGAGGTCGGCGACCTCGCCGGAGGCGTCCACGGTGATGGAGCGGGTCAGATCGCCCTCGGCGACGGCGCTGGTGACCTCGGCGATGGCGCGCACCTGCCGGGTCAGGTTCCCGGCCAGCTCGTTGACGTTCTCCGTCAGTCGCTTCCAGGTGCCCGAGACGCCCTCGACCTCCGCCTGGCCGCCGAGCCGGCCCTCGCTGCCGACCTCGCGGGCCACCCGGGTGACCTCCGCGGCGAACGCGGAGAGCTGGTCGACCATCGTGTTGATGGTGGTCTTCAGCTCCAGGATCTCGCCCCGCGCGTCGACATCGATCTTGCGGGTGAGGTCGCCCTGGGCCACCGCGGTGGTCACCTGGGCGATGTTGCGGACCTGGCCGGTCAGGTTGTTCGCCATGGAGTTGACGTTGTCGGTCAGGTCCTTCCACGTCCCCGACACCCCGGGCACGTGCGCCTGGCCGCCGAGCATGCCCTCGGTGCCCACCTCCCGCGCCACCCGCGTCACCTCGTCCGCGAACGACGACAGCGTGGTCACCATGGTGTTGATCACGTCCGCGAGGGCGGCGACCTCGCCCTTGGCCTCGACGGTGATCTTCTGCGACAGGTCGCCGCGGGCGACCGCGGTGGCCACCTGGGCGATGGACCGCACCTGGCCGGTCAGGTTGGAGGCCATGACGTTGACGTTGTCGGTCAGGTCCTTCCACGTCCCCGACACCCCGGGCACGTGCGCCTGGCCGCCCAGGTTGCCCTCGGTGCCCACCTCCCGCGCCACCCGCGTCACCTCGTCCGCGAACGACGACAGCTGGTCGACCATCGTGTTGATGGTCTCCTTCAGCGCCAGGATCTCCCCGCGGGCGTCCACCCGGATCTTCTGCGACAGGTCGCCCTTGGCGACCGCGGTGGCCACCTGCGCGATGGACCGCACCTGGCCGGTCAGGTTCCCGGCCATGGAGTTCACCGAGTCGGTCAGGTCCCGCCAGGTGCCGGAGACGCCCTTGACGTCCGCCTGGCCGCCCAGGATGCCCTCGGTGCCCACCTCGCGGGCCACCCGGGTGACCTCGTCGGCGAACGCGGAGAGCTGGTCGACCATCGTGTTGATGGTGTTCTTCAGCTCCAGGATCTCGCCCCGGGCGTCGACGGTGATCTTCTGCGACAGGTCGCCCTTGGCGACCGCGGTGGTCACCTGGGCGATGGAGCGGACCTGAGTGGTCAGGTTGCCCGCCATGAAGTTCACCGAGTCGGTCAGGTCCCGCCAGGCCCCGCCGACCCCCGGCACCTGGGCCTGACCGCCGAGCCGGCCCTCGCTGCCGACCTCCCGGGAGACCCGGGTCACCTCGGAGGTGAACAGCGACAGCTGGTCCACCATGCCGTTGAAGACCGTGGCGATCTCGCCCAGCAGACCGTCGGCGCCGTCCGGCAGCCGGGTGCCGAAGTCGCCGTCCCGGACCGCGGTGAGCCCGGCCAGGAGCTGCCGGAGCTCCTGGTCGCCGGCCTTGCCGGCGCTCCGGGTGCCCCGGCCGCGCCCGCCACCGGGACGTGCCTCCCCGACCGTGGTGTCAACCATGTCCGCCCTCGCTCCGTCTCCGCCACCAGGGCCCGCCGCGCACGGCAGCCGACCCGTCCGCCCGTACCGGCGGAGGAGCGACGCGGCTGCGCCACGTTCGTGAACCGACATGTCCGCCGTTCGGCGGACACACAAACGCCCCCGAGGCTATCCCAAACCGGGACGTCACCGGATCGGCACCTCCGTGAAGATCCGCACACATCTCCGTCCGCCGTGGCGGACGGGCCGCCGCGCGGCCATGAAAGGTTCCCCCGGCGGTCGCCCCTCGTTGGGGGACGGCCCGCCACCGCGCTGCCTACGGTGATCACGGTCGATCCCACCCCCCGCGTCCGTCCACCGCGTCCGAGAGGGACACCATGACCAGCACGCCCACCGACGGAACGAACCGCTCCGGTTTCGCGCGGCGCAGTCTGCTGCGGGGCACCGCGGCGGCCGCGGCCGCCGGCCTCCCCTTCCAGGCACTCACCGCCCGCACGGCGGCGGCCGTACCCGCCAAGTTCGACCACGACCCCGGCTACGGCCCGCTGCGCCCGGTGCGGGACCAGGCCACCGGTCTGGAGCTGCTGGCGCTGCCGCGCGGCTTCGAGTACATCTCCTACGGCTGGACCAACGACCTGATGGACGACGGGATCCGCACCCCGGGCGCACACGACGGCATGGCCGCCTTCCGGTACGGCGACCGGGTCCACCTGGTCCGCAACCACGAGCGCGGCGCCGGTCCCGCCTTCACCTCCCCCGCGTACAACCCCGGTGCGGGCGGCGGAACCACCACGCTGGTCTTCGACCCGGACGCCGGGCAGTGGCTGGAGTCCTACGGCAGCCTCGGCGGCACCATACGCAACTGCGCCGGCGGCCCGACCCCGTGGGGCACCTGGCTGACCTGCGAGGAGACCTTCGGCACCACGGCGGGCCGGCGGCACGGCTACATCTTCGAGGTGGCCTCGCGCGGCAAGGGCGACCCCACCCCGCTGACCGCCATGGGCCGCTTCAACCACGAGGCCGTCGCCGTCGACCCGGCGACCGGTCACATCTACGAGACCGAGGACCGGGGCGACGCCTGCCTGTACCGCTTCACCCCGGCGGTCCCCGGCGAGCTGTCCCGGGGCGGCAGGCTGGAGGCGCTGCGTCTCGGAGAGGCGTCCTACGACACCCGCCGCGACGGCGCGCGGTCCTACGGCACCGTCTCCTGGGTGCCGGTCGGCGACGTCGACCCGGACGGCGACACGCTCCGCCACCAGGCCCAGCGGAACGGCGCCGCCGTCTTCAGCCGCCTGGAGGGCGCCTGGTACGGCAACGACCGGATCTACGTCATCACCACCGACGGCGGTCCCGCCCGGCAGGGCCAGGTCTTCGAGCTCGACCCGGTCACGGACGAGTTCCGGGTGCTGTTCGCCTCCCCCGGCGCCGAGGTGCTCAACGCGCCGGACAACATGTGCGTCAGCCCGCGCGGCGGCCTGGTGCTGTGCGAGGACGGCGGCGGCACCGAGTACGTCCACGGTCTGACCCCGGAGGGTGAGATCTTCCGCTTCGCGGCCAACACCGTGGACCTGCGCGGCGGCACCGCGGGCAAGGACGTGGCGGCGGCCGACCACACCGGCTCGGAGTGGGCCGGTTCGGTGTTCGAGCCCAAGAACGGCAACTGGCTGTTCGTCAACATCCAGACCCCCGGCATCACCTTCGCGATCACCGGTCCCTGGCGCCGCGGCGCCCTGTGATCCCGGCCCGTCCCGGTACGGTACGGCGGTCCCGCGCGAGCGGGGCCGCCGTACGGCGGCCGGCGCGGCGGAGCCGCCTTGCCACCCCGCGTGCCCGCCGGAGAGCGTGGCGGGCACCCGGCCGCCCGGCGTGCCCCGCGTATCACCCGGACAACGGCTGGGATCCCGCCTGCGCCCTTGCTACGGTCGGCGCATGCCAGGCCGTCGCTACCACTCGCCCCGCCGCGTGGAGGCCGCTGCCGCGACCCGGCAGTCGATCCTGGACGCCGCCAAGGAGCTCTTCGCCACCCACGGCTACGTGGCCACCACCGTCACCCGGATCGCCGCCGCGGCCCGGGTCGGCACCAACACCGTCTACACCAGCACCGGCGGCAAACCGCAAATTCTGCGCGAGCTGGTCACCGCGAGCGTCGAGGACCCCATCGCCGAACGAACGCTCGCGCGGGTCGCGGCGGCCGGCGACGCCCACGACGTGGTCGCGTACGCCGTCGAGGGCATCCGCCGCGACAGCGAGAAACACGCCGTTGTCATCGAGATCCTCCTTGACGCGGCCTCGGTCGACGCGCACGCCGCCGAGGTGCTGCACTTCGCCCAAGAGCGATTCCGTGACGCGTTGCGGACCATCGCCGACCGGCTCGCCGCGCTGGGCGCCCTGCCGGAGGGGCTCGACGCGGCGGGCGCGACGGACGTGCTCTGGTACTACCTCGGCCTGTCGTCCTGGCGCGTGCTGGTGCGGGAGAACGGCTGGGACTGGGACACCGCCGAGCGGTGGCTGCGGAACCGGACCGTGGCCGCCCTGCTCACCGGGTGAGTGTGGCCTCCAGGATCGCGAACGGGCTGTCCACAGGCCCTGGGACGCGCCGGTCGAGGGTGAACCCGGCACTGGCGAACAGTGCCGCGAACTCTGCCTCCCGGCGCTCGTGGCCCGACACCATGCCGAGCATGGTCAGGTCGAGCAGCTTGCTCAGATGCGGCTCGTCGCCCTCCGAGAGCACCGTCTCCACCACCACCAGCCGGGCGCCGTCGGGCGCCGCCTGCGCGATCCGGCCCAGGATGCGCGCACACGAGGCGTCGTCCCAGTCGTGCAGCACGGTGGACAGCAGGTAGACGTCCGCGGCCGGCACGCTCTCGAAGAAGTCACCGGCCTGTACCTCGATGCGGCTGGACATCCCCTGGTCGGCCAGCCGTGCGCGTGCGGTGGGCACCACGTGCTCCACGTCGAGGACGATGCCGCGTCGACCGGGTTCGTCGGCCAGCAGCCGGGCCAGCACGGAGCCGTCGGCGCCGCCGATGTCGGCAACCACCTCACCGGCCGGGAGCCGGTAGCCGGCCAGTGCGGCGTCCTTGGGGCCGTACGTCAGGTTCGCCATCGCCGACGCCATCACGGGCATGTGCTCCGGGTGGGCGCCCAGCCACTCCACGAAGGACTGCCCGAAGTGCGCCGTGGCCGCCGGGATGCCCGTACGGACGGTGGTGACCAGCTCGGAGAAGGGCGCGTAGTGCGTCTCCATCCACATGATCGCCACGTCGCGCACCGAACCGGGCACATCCGCCGCCAGCGTGGAGCCGAGTGGGGTGAGCGCGAAGGCGTCCTCGCCGTGATGGGTCACCACCCCGATGCCGGAGAGGACATGCAGCAGCCGCCCCAGCGCGCCGGCGTCCGTCTCCGTGGCCTTCGCCAACTCCTCGACCGTCATCGGACCGCCGTGCAGCGCCGTGGCCACACCGAGCTTGGCCAGCGCGTACAGCGCCTGGGACTGCTGGAAACCGGAGAGCAGGCGCAGCATCTCCAGGGACCGCTCGGACGCGGACGCCTCGGGTGCCGTCGCGACTGGGACCGTCGCCGCGTCGGCCTGCGAGGGAGTGGGCGCGGGAGTCATGGGCCTCTCCAGAATGCACAAGAATTCATGGTAATCAAACTACCACGAAATCATGTTGCGCTGTCGTGGCGGTCGGGCCGCCGTGGCCAGGCCGGTGACATGGTTCCGGGCGGTGAAACGGTCGGTCATCTCGGCGCGGCACTCGGGAGCGGTGGGGCAACGGCGCCGAGAACCGGTCCCGGAGCGGTTCGGTCAGCCATGACGGCAGCGCAGGCGCGGATCTCCCCATTGATCACAGAGCATCGCAACTCCGTGATCACCAGGTCCTGCGCCTGTTCTGCTCCCGGGGTCGTCCACCACGCCTGTCCGCGCGAGCTCTTAGGATGCCCCGGTGGCGGGAGAACGCGATCTTCGAAGACTGCTGGCCGGGCTGCGTCCGGAGCTCGATCCGGACGAGTACGTCTTCACCACCGTCCCCGGCGACCGGATTCCGCCGGGCCTGGCCCCCGTGGTCACCGTCGCCGAGCCCGAGGGCCTCACCCTGGTGCTGCGCCGGACGGAGGCGGAGCGGGCCGGGCTGCCCCACGACTACACCGCGGGCCGGATCGTCCTGCGGGTCCACTCCGCGCTCGACGCCGTGGGGCTGACGGCGGCCGTCGCCGCGGAACTCGCCGCGGCGGGGCTGAGCTGCAACGTGGTGGCCGGCTTCCACCACGACCACCTCTTCGTGCCCCATGAGCGGGCACGGGAGGCGCTGGACCTGCTGCGGGCCCTGGCCGCCCGGTCCGGTGACCCCTCCTGACGCGGCACTAGGCTCCGACCAGGCCGTACTCCGGCCGTCCCGCCGCGCGGTAGACGTGGATCGCGACCCCGGTGCCGGTGGTCCTGCTCTCCACCGCCTCCAGGGCGGTGGGCACCGTCCCGTCGGCGAACAGGCGCTTCCCGCTCCCCAGCAGCACCGGGAAGACCATCAGGCGGTACTCGTCGATCAGGCCGTGCGCCATCAGGCTGTGCGCGAGGTTCCCGCTGCCGTGGACCTGCAGCTCTCCGTCCAGCCGCTCCTTCAGCCCGGCCACCTCCTTGACGGCGTCCCCGCCGAGCAGGGTGGAGTTGTGCCACCCGGCCGACTCCAGGGTCCGGGAGGCGACGTACTTGGGCAGGGTGTTGAGCCTGCCCGCGACGGGGTCGTCCGCGTCGGTGACCTGCGGCCAGTAGGCGGCGAAGATCTCGTACGTCCGGCGGCCCAGCAGGAAGCCGGTCACGGTGCTGAAGGTCTCGTCCACGAAGCGGCCCAGCTCCTCGTCGAAGTGGGGCGCCACCCAGCCGCCGTGCTCGAAGCCGCCCTCGCGGTCCTCGTCCGGGCCACCGGGCGCCTGCACGACCCCGTCCAGGGTCATGAACGCGGTCAGTGTCACCTTGGCCATGGTCTGCTCCTGTCTGCCGTGCCGTTCCCCGTTCCGGGGTGTTCACGGGGGTAGGACGCCCCGGCGGCCCGGAACTCATCGGTGCCCGGCACCGGTGCCCACCGCCTGTCCACCGCCGCTCCGTGCCGCCGCCGCGCGAGGATGGGGCCATGCTGCTGGCCGATGTCGCCCACATCTCCCGCCGGGTCGCGGACACCCCCTCGCGCACCGGGAAGACCGCCCTGCTCGCCGGACTGCTCCGCCGGACCGACCCCGCGGACGCCCCGGTCGTCATCACCTTTCTGGCGGGCCGGCTCCCGCAGCGCCGGACCGGGATCGACCGGCGGGTGCTGTACGAGGAGGTGCCCCCGGCCGCCGGGCCCGCCCTGACCGTGCGGGAGGCGCACCGGACGCTGGACGAGATCGCCGCCGTCTCCGGCAAGGGGGCGCAGGCCCGGCGCGGACGGCTGCTGAGCGGTCTGCTGGCCGCCGCGAGGAGGCGGCTGCGGCCTGCCGGGAGGCACTCGCGCTGGTGACCGTCGATCCCGGACGGCGCTGTCTCGCCCGCCGGCCGGCGGAGGCCGGCGGCACCGGGTGAGGCCCTGTCGCCGGGCGGCGGCGCGCGGTCCTAGGCTTTCGGGTACGAGCGCCGTCCGACGGGAGGGACCGCACCGTGACCGAACGCAAACCGCCCGGCGTCGACTTCGAGACCTGGGCCGACCGGCAGATCCGCGAGGCGACCGAGCGCGGCGACTTCGAGAACCTGCCCGGCTTCGGCAAGCCGCTGCCCGATCTGGGGGCGCCCTACGACGAGCAGTGGTGGGTGAAGAAGAAGATGCGCCGCGAGGAGCTCTCCTTCCTGCCGCCCGCACTGGCCCTGCGCAAGGAGGCGGAGGACGCCCTGGCCGCCGCCCGCCGGGCACCCTCCGAGAGCGAGGCGCGGCGGATCGTGGCCGGGATCAACGAGAAGATCGCCGCGGCGCTCCGCAGGCCGCCGCCGGGCCCGCCGCTGGGTCTGGCGCCCTTCGACCCCGAGGAGGTCGTACGGGAGTGGCGCGAGGGCCGCGCCACCTGACGGGCACCGCGGGACGGTGTTCGCGAGGTGTTGGCCCGCCGTTCGACCGCCGCGCCTGACGGGCGGCGGGTGCCCGGCCGTAGGGTGCGGCCGTGGACAGTGAGCAGCGGCGCGAAGGGCGGTGGGGCCTGTCCCGGGTCCTCCGCCGACCCGCGGTCCTGACGGCCGCGGGGCTGGCGGCCGTCGCCGGGATCGTCGTTCTGAGTGTGTGGTACGACAGGGCGACCTGGGACGACGACGAGTTGGAGGACGCCGTCCACGCCGCGGCCTCCGCCCTGGAGGCGTATCCGCACCTCCTCCCCGGCCCCGGCGTCCCCGACCGCGCGGCCGAGGCGGCGGTCAGGGACGCGATCGTGGCGCGCAGGGGCCCGCGGACCCCCTCCGGCGGGGTCCACGTCAAGCGGTACAGCGGCCAGCACGGCCTCTACGACATCCGCGCGGACGGCGTGGCCGAGTCCGACGACGTCCTCTGCCTCCGGATCCGGCCGCCGGACCCTCCGGAGGAGGGGCCCTTCGACGACCGGAGCCGCGTGCGGGTCCGCGAGGGGCGCTGCGAGCCGCCGATCCCCCTTCCCTCCTGGGCCGTCTCCCCGTCGCCCCGATCCTCGACGACGACTCGGACGGCTGCGGGAACGGCCCCGGAGCCGGGGAGCGGAAGGGCGGCCGCCCTTCCGCTCCCCGGCTGACCGGGGCTTCGCTTCCCGCGGCAGCGGTACCGGTCAGAGCTCCGTGCCGGGGGCGGGCGGCAGGGCGTTGTCGCGGACCACCCCGGCGTACCAGCGGGCGCTCTCCTTGGGGATGCGCCGGCGGGTGGCGTAGTCGACGTACACCGCCCCGAACCGCTTGCTGTAGCCGTAGCCCCACTCGAAGTTGTCCAGCAGGGACCACAGGAAGTAGCCGCGCACGTCCGCGCCGTCCTGGACGGCGCGGTGCACCGCCGACAGGTGGCCGTGCAGGTAGGAGATGCGCTCCGGGTCGACGACCCGGCCCTCGGGGTTGACGTAGTCGTCGAACGCCGCGCCGTTCTCGGTGATCATCACCGGTGTGCCGGGGAAGTCGTCGCGCACCCGGCACAGCAGCTCGTACATGCCGTCGGGGTCCACCGTCCAGCCCATGGCCGTGCGGGGGCCGGGCGTGCTGTGGAAGGCCACGTCGTCGGCGCCCGGCCAGGGGCTGTGCTCGCTCGCCCCGTGGCCGTCGTCGCCGTGGGAGCCGGGGCCGGAGGCGGCGGAGACGAGGGTGGGGCTGTAGTAGTTGACACCCAGGAAGTCGATCGGCTGGTGGATCGCCGCGGTGTCGCCCTCGCGCACGAAGGACCAGTCCGTCAGGTGCGCGGTGTCCCGCAGGATGTCCTCGGGGTACTCCCCGCGCAGCATGGGCCCGGTGAAGACCCGGTTGGCCACGCCGTCGATACGGCGCGCCGCGTCGAGGTCCTCGGGGTTGTCGGTCAGGGACCGCACATGGTGCAGGTTGAGCGTGACGGAGGTCTGGGCGTCGGCGGGCAGCACGGCGCGCAGCGCCTGGGTGCCCAGGCCGTGGGCCAGGTTGAGGTGGTGGGCGGCGCGCAGCGCGGCGGCCTGGTCGGTGCGGCCGGGGGCGTGGACGCCGGAGCTGTAGCCGAGGAAGGCCGAGCACCACGGCTCGTTGAGCGTCGTCCAGGTCTTGACGCGGTCGCCGAGCGCCCCGGCGACGAGCGAGGCGTACTCCGCGAACCGCTCGGCGGTGGCGCGCTCGGGCCAGCCCCCGGCGTCCTCCAGCTCCTGGGGCAGGTCCCAGTGGTAGAGGGTCGCCACGGGCCGGATGCCCCGCTCCAGCAGTCCGTCCACCAGGCGGTTGTAGAAGTCCAGGCCCTTGGCGGAGGCGGGCCCGCTGCCGCCGGGCTGGACACGCGGCCAGGAGATGGAGAAGCGGTACGCGCCCACGCCGAGCTCGGACATGATCGCGAGGTCGTCACGCCAGAGGTGGTAGTGGTCGCAGGCGATGTCGCCGGTGTCCCCGTTGCGCACCTTCCCCGGGGTGCGGGAGTAGGTGTCCCAGATGGAGGGGGTGCGGCCGTCCTCGTTCGCGGCGCCCTCGATCTGGTAGGCGGCGGTCGCGGTGCCCCAGACGAAGCCCGGTGGGAACACCCGGACGCCCTGGGCCTGCGCGGCGGGCTCGGCGGTGTGGGAGGAGATGGCCACGAAGGTCCTTCCTTCGAAATCGGGTAAGGAGGTTGTGAAGGGGGAGAGCCCGGCGCGGTGCGCCGGGCCGGGGATGTCAGCCCTTGACCGCGCCCTGCATGATGCCGCCGACGATCTGCTTGCCGAAGGCGATGAACATCACCAGCAGCGGCAGGGTGCCCAGCAGGGCGCCGGCCATGATGAGCGACTGGTCGCGCACGTATCCCGCGCTGAGCTGGGTCAGGGCCACCGGGATCGTGGGATTGGTCATGTCGAGCACGATGAACGGCCAGAAGAAGTCGTTCCAGGCGTGCACGAAGGTGATCATGAAGATCACCGCCATCGCGGGGCGGGCGACCGGCAGGACGACGCTCCAGAAGATCCGCAGACTGTGCGCCCCGTCCACCCGGCCGGCCTCGATGAGCTCGTCGGGCAGCGCCTCCACCAGGTACTGCCGCATGAAGAACACGCCGACGGCGCTGACCAGGGTGGGGAAGATGACGGCGGGCAGCTTCTGCCCCCAGCCCAGCTCGGTCATCATCATGAACAGCGGTACGACGCTCAGCTGCGGCGGCACCAGCATCGTGCCGATGACCAGCATCAGCAGGATGTTGCGGCCGCGGAAGCGCAGCTTGGCGAAGGCGAAGCCGGCCAGGGTGGCGAACAGGACGGTGGACAGGGCGATCGTGGTGGCGACGATGAAGCTGTTGATCAGCGCCGTGCCCATCGCCGCGTCCTGCCACGCGGCCGAGAGGTTCTTGAACAGGTTGGGCCCGGGGAGGAACGGCGGCGGGGTCTGGGAGACCCGGGTGTTGTCGGTGGAGGCCGCCACCATCGTCCAGTACAGCGGGAACAGGGAGAGCAGCGCGGCCAGGCCGAGCAGGAGGTAGGCCACGGGTCCGGCCTTCTGCTGCTGTCCGGCCTTCGGGCGCAGGGACAGGCGGAGCCGGCGGCTCGTGGGCGAAACGGTGTCCGCGATCGGCTCGGGTACGTCCGCCCGGGGACGGGCGGTGTCGGTGGTCATGGGATTGCCGCTCCCTGGTCAGGACGTGCGGGACTTGACGCGCTTGACGACGCGCTGGAGGACGAAGACGAGGATGAGCAGGAGGAACATCGCCCAGGCGACCGTGGCGGCCCGCCCCATCTCGTAGTTCTTCCAGCCCTCCTCGTACAGCAGCAGACCGAGCGTCTGGTACTGGTTGTCCGCCCCGCCGCTGACACCGTTCGGGCCCTGGCCGAAGATCAGCGGCTCACCGAAGAGCTGGGTGGCGCCGATGGTGGACAGCACGATGGTGAAGACGATCGTGGAGCGGATGCCGGGGATGGTGACCTTGGTGAACTGCTGCCAGCGCGACGCGCCGTCGATGGCCGCCGCCTCGTACCGGTCCTGGGGGATGGCCTGCATCGCGGCCAGGTACAGCAGGGCGTTGTAGCCGGTCCACCGCCAGATCACGATGGTGGAGATCGCGAACTGGGCGGGCCACTTGCTGTTCTCCCAGTCGACGTTGTCGACTCCGAACAGGCTCAGGAACCAGTTGATCATTCCGAAGTCGCGCTCGAAGAGCATGGTGAACACCAGCGCGGCGGCGGCGATCGAGGTCGCGTAGGGCGTCAGGGCGGCGACCCGGAAGAAGGCCGAGCCCTTCAGCTTGTAGTTCAGCAGGTGCGCCAGGCCGAGGGCCATCAGCAGCTGCGGAACGGTGGAGATCACGCCGATGGTGAAGGTGTTCGCCAGCGCGTTCCAGAAGCGTTCGTCCTGCCAGAGCTCCGTGTAGTTCCCGAAGCCCTCCCACTCCATGAGGTCCATGGTCGCCAGCTCCACGTCGTGGAGGGAGATCCACGCCGTGTAGAGCAGCGGGTAGAGGCTGAAGGCGCCGAAGACGACGAAGAAGGGGGCGACGAACGCATAGGGCGCCGCCTTGATGTCGAAACGGTGGAGAAGAGTGCGCCACGCCTGCCGGGGACGCGCCCCGTTCCGGTCGTCGGGGCTCTCCTTCGTGGGGCCGGCCGGCCCGCTCTGCGGCCCGTCGACGCCGGGAGCCGAGGTGGAGGTGGCCACGGAGGGCTTCCTTCCTGGGGGTGCCTGGTGGAGAACGATGGGGACGAGGCCCCCGGTGGCCGCGGGGAGGCGGTGCCACCGGGGGACCTCAGGGACGGGTGGAGCGGATCAGTCGACGGCCTTCTTGATGCGCTCGTCGGTGGTCTTCCACGCCTCATCCGGGCTCTTGCCCTGCTCGACGAGCTGGAGGCCCTGGGAGAAGGTGTCCTTGATGGTGCCGTCCTTCGGGCCGAGCACCTGCTCGTCGGGGATGTCCTTGGCCGCGGCGCCGAAGATCTGCCCGATCGGGGCGTTGTCGAAGTACTCGGACTTGGCCTCGGTCACCGCCGGGGACTCCAGGGCCTTCGCGGAGGAGGGGAAGTTGCCGATCTCCTTGAAGATGTGCTCCTGCTGCTCCGGCGCGGTCAGCCAGGCCACCAGCTTCTTGGCCTCCTCCTTCACCTTGCTGTTCTCCATGACCCCGAGGAAGGAGCCGCCCCAGTTGGCGCCCTTGGGGGCCTTGGCCACGTCCCACTTGCCCTTGTTGACCTCGCCGGCCTTCTCACTGATGTGGGCGAGCATCCACGCCGGGCAGACGGTGGTGGCGAAGCTGCTGTTGGACAGGCCGGGGTCCCAGCCGGGCTGGAACTGGCGCAGCTTGGCCGTCAGGCCGTCCTGGGCCGCTGCGGTGGACAGCTCCCAGGCGTCCTTGATGACCGGGTTGTCCTGGTAGATCAGCTCGCCGTCCTTGTTGTAGAACTGCTCGGAGCTGCCGTAGATCATGGCGTTGAACAGGCCGCTGGCGCTGTCCAGGAAGGCGGCGTCACCCTTGAAGTTGTCCTTGAAGTCCTTGCCGACCTCGACGTACTTCGCCCAGTCGCCGTCCCAGAGCTTGGCGACCTCCTCGCGGTCGCTGGGCAGGCCGGCCTGCTCGAACATGTCCTTGCGGTAGCACACCGCCATCGGACCGATGTCCGTGCCCAGGCCGATGACCCTGCCGTCGCCGGTGGTGACCTGGCTCTGCTTCCAGGGCAGGAAGTGGTCGGTGCCCGACAGGTCGGCGAGGTCGGCGAACTTGTCGGCCCGGGTGTCGGCGAGCTCCTTGGCGCGGCCGATCTCGATGCCCTGGATGTCCTTCAGGCCGCTGCCGGCGGCCAGCCGGGTCTGCAGCGCCGTGTAGTAGGTCTGCTCGTCACCGGCGATCTCTTCCTTGATGACGATGTCCGGGTTCTCCTCCATGTACTTGTCGAGGAGGCCGGTCTCCTTGATACCCATGACACCGAACAGGCCCATGGTGATGACGGTCTTGCCGTCCTCGGTCTTGCCGCTGCCGCTGTCGTCGCCGCTTGAACAGCCCGCCACGAGCGTGAGGGCGGCAGCCGACGCGACGGCTACGACTCTTGTACCGAACAGCTTGTGGGCTCTGCCCATGGCGTCTCCTTCTAGCGACGATGTCCGGACACCGCGCTCCGGACTCGTCAGGGCGCACCGGAACACAGTGACGGGAGTGGAATCGTTCCCACTCAGGGGTGGGATCGCTCCCATCGGGTTGTGGAAGACTCGCCTCCCGTGAGACCGATGTCAATAAGAGAAGTCGATTCCGTTGCCGGAACGTCACCAGGCGCTCCCGCGCGAAACGGGCCCGCAATCGCTCTTCTGGCACAATGCGCTGGTGAGCGCCGTGCACGGGGCGACAGTTCGAGGAGGCGGGGATAAGCCATGGGGGCCACCCAGCGGCCGACCATCAAGACCGTGGCGGCGCGGGCCGGCGTGGGACGCACCACCGTCTCCCGCGTTCTCAACGGCTCTCCCCTGGTCAGCGACGAGGCCAGGGCCGCGGTACAGGCCGCGATCACCGAACTCGGCTACGTGCCCAACTCCGTCGCCCGCTCGCTGGTCACCAGCCGGACCGACTCCATCGCCCTGGTCATCCCGGAGTCGGAGAGCCGGCTGGGCTCCGAGCCCTACTTCTCCGCCGTGATCCGCGGGGTCAGCAACGGCCTGGTGGGCACCCAGCTCCAGCTGCTGCTCACCCTGGTGCGCGACCAGCGGGAGAAGGACCAGCTCACCCGCTTCCTCACCGCCCGCCGGGTGGACGGTGTGCTCCTGGTCTCGGTGCACCGTGACGACCCCCTGCCCGACCTGCTGGAGAAGCTCGGCCTGCCGACCGTGCTGGCCGGCCGGCGCTCCCCCGGCGAGCCGCTGAACCATGTGCACTCGGACAACGTGGGAGGCGCCTGCGAGGCGGTGCGCCATCTGCTGGAGCGCGGCCGGAAGCGGATCGCGACCATCACCGGTCCGCTGGACATGGACGTCGGCGACAGCCGGCTGCTGGGCTGGCGGGACGCGCTGCGGGAGGCCGGCCACCGGGCCGGCGACGAACTGGTGGCACCCGCCGACTTCACCGAGCAGGGCGGGCGGACCGCCATGCGCGACCTCCTGGAGCGCAGTCCCGGCCTGGACGCGGTCTTCGCCGCCTCGGACGTGATGGCGGCGGGCGCCCTGGCCGAGCTGCGCAGACAGGGCCGCCGGGTGCCGGACGACGTGGCGGTGGTCGGTTTCGACGACTCGATCATCGCCCGGCACACCGATCCGCCCCTGACCAGCGTGCGGCAGCCCATCGAGAAGATCGGCAGGACGATCACCGAGCTGCTGCTGCAGGAGATCGAGAAGCCCGGCAGCGCCCGGCACAACGTGGTGCTGCCCACCTCGCTCGTCGTCCGCGACTCGTCCTGAGGCACACCGGGTCTCCGGGGGCTCCGGCCCGCGGGGTCCGTGCCCCGGCGCCGGGCGGGACTCCTCCCCCGCGTCCCTCCCCGCCCCGGGCCACCGGGCGGCGGGCGCGGACGCGTACCGGCCGCCGCCGGGCACACCCCGCCCGTACCGTCGGCGATGTCGCCCGCGCACCGCCCGGACGGGGACGGGGGCGGGCCCGGAGTCCGGCGGCGGGAACACCGCCGCCGCACCGGACACGGCCGACGCCGGCGGCGCGGTGGCCCGGGGCCGAAGTCCACCGCGGCACCGGTTACCGCACCGCCACCTGCCGGAACCGCCGGGGCGGTACGGCCCGCCTGCCGGCACCGGAGCGCACCGCGGGCACCGGCGGTGCGGCGCCCCGGGCCGCCCGGCGCGCGGGCCCGCCGCGAGGCGCGCGGCCGCTACGCCGTGCGTATCGCCGTGTGGCGGCCCGCCACCCGCAGGTCGGCCTCGATGTCCGCCGCCGTCCGGCGCAGTTCGGGAAGCAGCTCGGCGCGGGCCTGCTCCGCGCTGCGGCGGGAGGTGTGCATCGAGACGTTGACGGCGGCGACGGTCCGCCCGGCGCGGTCGCGCACCGGGACGGCCAGGGAGCGCAGCCCCTCCTCCAGTTCCTCCTCCACCAGGGCGTAGCCGTCGTGCGCCGCCCGCGCCACGATCTCGCCGAGCCGCTCGGCGCAGGTGACGGTGGAGCGGGTCAGCGGCCTGAGGTCGGCCCGCCGCAGCCGCTCCGCACGCTCGGCGGCGGGCAGTCCGGCCAGCAGCACCCGGCCCATGGAGGTGGCGTGGGCCGGGAAGCGGGTGCCGACGGTGATGTCGACGCTCATGATGCGCACGGTGGGCACCCGGGCCACGTACCGGATCTCGTCGCCCGCCAGGACCGACATCGACGCCGAGTCGTGTACCCGCTCCACCAGGGACGCCAGGTGCGGCTGCGCGATCTGGGGCAGGGTGAGTCCGGACAGCCGGGCGAAACCGAGTTCCAGCACCCGCGGCGCGGGACGGAACAGCGGGCCCTCGCCCGTGACGTACCCCAGGTGCTCCAGGGTGATCAGGGAGCGCCGCACGGTGGCCCGGGGCAGCCCGGTGGCCTCGGCCAGCGCCGTCAGGGTGGCCCCGCCCCGGCCGCGGCCGAAGGCGGCCAGTACGGCCAGGCCGCGGGCCAGGGACTCCACGAAGCCGGGGCCCAGCTCCTGTTTGGAGGCCCGGGCCGCGGCGGCGGGCACGTCCTCCGCGCGACCGGGGGCCTTCCACCCGGAAGGCGCGGGCGGGGCCGGCGGCGCGGCCAGCGCCCGCTCCATCCGGGCGACGGCCTGGCGCAGCCGCGGCAGCAGCGTCTCGCGCAGCGATCCGGCGCTGTGCCGGCTGGTGTGGCTGACCACGCTGGCCGCGCACACCTGCCGTCCCCCGGCGTCCCGTACGGGCACCGCCACCGCGACCAGCCCCGGTTCGATCAGCTGGTCGTCCCCGGACCAGCCCTGCCGCCGGGCGGCGGCCACCCGCCCGGGAAAGGTGTCGCCGGCGCCCGCCGCCTCCGGCGGTACGGCGGGGAAGGCGGCCAGGTGCGGGTCGGCCCGCCGGCGCGACCGCCAGCGCTCCCACTCGGCCTCGGTCCACCCGGCGGCGAACAGCGCCCCCGGGGCGCCGCACTCGGCGGGCAGCAGGTCCCCGATGCGGAAGGCCACCGACATCGTCCGCCGCCGCCTCGCCTGGTACACGAAGCGCACCCCGTCCCGGTCGGGCACGGCCAGGGAGACGGACTCGTCGAGTTCGTCGGCGAGTCCGTCGGCGAGCGGGCCCAGCAGGTCCGGCAGCCCGCAGGCCGACAGGTAGGCGTTGCCCAGTTCCATCAGCCGCGGGGCGGGCACCGCCGTCCGGCCCTCCAGGCGCAGATACCCCAGGCGCTCCAGGGTGCCCAGCGTCCGGTCGACGGTGGAGCGCGCCAGTGAGGTGGCGCGCACCAGATCGCCGGCGCCCGGCAGGCCGCGGGCGGCGGCCAGCTCGCGCAGCACGGCCAGTCCCCGGATGAGCGGGCCCACCGCCTCGGAGGGCGGCGCCGCGTCCGTGGCCAGGTTCGTCATGCGCTCTCCCGGGTGCGGAGGTCGTCGCGGAAACCGTACTCGTACCGCCCATTGACATCGTGCGGCCCAGGAGGTCAGACTCGGGCCGCAGATAGTGAACTAAAGTTCGCTGAACGAACATCCTAACCGAGGTGCGCGGCGGACGACGTACCGGACCACGCGGCGCGGGCCGCGGGAAGAGCCGTGGGAGAAGATGGCCGAGATCCGCACACTCCAGGACGCCGTCGCGGAGCTGATCCACACCGGCGACACCGTGGCCATGGAGGGCTTCACGCACCTGATCCCCTACGCCGCGGCGCACGAGGTCATCCGGCAGGGCGTCACCGACCTGACCCTGGCGCGGATGACCCCCGACGTCGTCTACGACCAGCTCATCGGTGCCGGGCTGGCCCGGAAGCTGGTCTTCTCCTGGGGCGGCAACCCGGGCGTCGGCTCGCTGCACCGCTTCCGGGACGCGGTGGAGAACGGCTGGCCCAGGCCGCTGGAGCTCGACGAGCACAGCCACGCCGGGATGGCCAACCGCTACGTCGCCGGCGCCTCGAAGCTGCCGTTCGCGGTGCTGCGCGGCTACCGCGGCAGCGACCTCCCCGGCCGCACCGGCACCGTCTCCACCGTGCGGTGCCCCTTCACCGGCGAGGAGCTGGCGGCCGTGGCCGCGCTCAACCCGGACGTCACCGTCGTCCACGCCCAGCGGGCCGACCGGGACGGCAACGTCCAGCTGTGGGGGCTGCCGGGCGTGCAGAAGGAGGCCGTGCTGGCCGCCCGCCGGGTGCTGGTCACCGTCGAGGAGGTGGTCGGCACCCTGGAGCCCCGGCCGGGCGCAGTCGTGCTGCCCACCTGGGTGGTCGACGCGGTGGCCGAGGTCCCCGGCGGCGCCCACCCCTCGTACGCGGCCGGGTACTCGGTCCGCGACAACGGCTTCTACCGCACCTGGGACGCGATCTCCCGGGACCGCGAGACGTTCACCGCCTGGCTCAGGACCCATGTGCACGGCCGGCGGGAGGCGGCCCGATGAGCACGGCGAACGCGGCGGGGCAGGTCACCCGCGACGAGCTGATGGAGGTCAACGCCGCCCGCGCGCTGGCCGGGGCCGGGACCTGCTTCGTGGGGATCGGGCTGCCCAGCACCGCCGCCAACCTCGCCCGGCGCACCGTCAACCCGGATCTGGTGCTGGTCTACGAGTCGGGCACGATCGGCTCCCGGCCCACCCGGCTGCCGCTGTCCATCGGCGACGGCGAGCTGGCCGACACCGCGGACGCGGTGGTGTCCGTGCCCGAGATGTTCAACTACTGGCTCCAGGGCGGCCGGATCGACGTGGGCTTCCTCGGCGCCGCGCAGGTCGACCGCTTCGCCAACGTCAACACCACCGTCGTCGACCGCGGCCCGGACCGGCCCGAGGGCCGGCTGCCGGGCGCCGGCGGCGCCCCGGAGATCGCCGCCAACTGCGGGGCGGTGCTGCTGGTGCTGCGCCACTCCACCCGCAACCTCGTGGCGGAGCTGGACTTCGTCACCACCCTCGGCCACGGCTCCGGGCCCGGCGACCGGGCCCGGCTCGGCCTGCCCGGGCGCGGACCGGTCGCGGTCATCACCGACCTGGGCGTCCTGCGGCCGGACCCGGACTCCGCCGAACTGGTCCTCACCGAACTGCACCCCGGCGTCACGGTGGAGCAGGTGCGGGCGGCCACCGGCTGGGAGCTGCGCGCGGTGGACGCGCCGGCCGTCACCGAGCCGCCCACCGAGGCCGAACTCACCGCGCTGCGCGCCCTGAAGGCCGCCGGAAAGGAGAACTGACCATGGACCGGCTGCGAGAGGTCTACGTCGTCGACGCGGTACGCACCCCGGTGGGGAAGTACGGCGGGGCGCTGGCCGGGGTGCGCCCGGACGACCTGGCCGCCCGTGTGGTGCGCGCCCTGGTCGACCGCGCCCCGGAGCTGGACCCGGCCCGGATCGACGACGTGGTCTTCGGCAACGCCAACGGCGCCGGTGAGGAGAACCGCAACGTCGCCCGCATGGCGGTGCTGCTGGCCGGGCTGCCGGTGACCGTGCCCGGGGTGACCGTCAACCGGCTGTGCGCCTCCGGGCTGGAGGCCGTGATCCACGCCGCCCGCGCCGTCGCGGTCGGCGACGCGTCCGTGGCCGTCGCCGGCGGGGTGGAGTCCATGACCCGCGCCCCCTACGTCCTGCCCAAGAACGACCGGCCCTTCCCCGCCGGCCACACCGAGCTGTACTCCACCACGCTGGGGTGGCGCATGACCAACCCCGCCATGCCGCCGCGGTGGACCGTCTCCCTCGGCGAGGGCGCCGAGCAGGTGGCCGACAGGCACCGCATCACCCGCGAGGCCCAGGACGCCTGGGCGCTGGCCAGCCACCAGAAGGCCGCCGCGGCCTGGCGGGACGGCCACTACGCCGCCCAGGTCGTCCCCGTCGACGGGGTGGACCTGCCCCGCGACGAGACCGTCCGGGACGCCACCTCCATGGCGGCCCTCGCGAAGCTCAGGCCCGCCTTCCGCGCCGAGGGCGGCACGGTCACCGCCGGGAACTCCTCCTCCCTCAACGACGGGGCCGCGGCCCTGCTGCTGGCCGACGAGGAGGGGCTGGCAGCCGTCGGACGCGAGCCGCTGGCCCGCATCAGCGCCTCGGCGGTCACCGCCGTCGAGCCGAACCTGTTCGGCCTGGGCCCCGTCGAGGCCGTCGGCCGCGCCCTGGCGAAGGCCGGCCGCGCCTTCGCCGACCTGGCCACCATGGAGCTGAACGAGGCCTTCGCCGCCCAGGTGCTGGGCTGCCTGGCCGAGTGGCCCGATCTGGACCCCGCCATCGTCAACCCGCACGGCGGCGCCATCGCCATCGGCCACCCGCTGGGCGCCTCCGGCGCCCGGCTGGCCGGCGCCGTCGCCCACCAGCTCGCCGCCCGCGGCTCCGGCACCGGCATCGCCGCCCTGTGCGTCGGCGTCGGGCAGGGCCAGGCCCTCGTACTGGAGAAGTGATGCCCCACCACCAGCAGCGGGTTCCCCGGCAGGGAACCCGGCGGGAGACCCAGCAGGACGTCGACCGGGAGATAGCCGAGCACCGCGACGCGTACGCCCGGGCCCGGGCCGCGGGCGCCCCGGCCGCGCACCACCCGCCGCGCGACTACCCGCCGTACCGCAGCAGCGCGCTGCGCCACCCGAAGCGGCCGCCGGTCGCGGTGGGCGGCGGCGGTCCGGAGGCCGTGGAGCTGCACGGACCGGTCTTCGGCCCCACCGACGTCACCGAACTCGACAACGACCTCACCCGGCAGCACACCGGCGAGCCGCTGGGTGAGCGGATCACCGTCACCGGCCGGCTGCTGGACCGCGCCGGGCGCCCGGTGCGCGGCCAGCTCATCGAGATCTGGCAGGCCAACGCGTCGGGCCGCTACGCCCACCGGCACGACCGGCACCCCGCCCCGCTCGACCCGAACTTCACCGGGGTGGGCCGGACGCTGACGGACGACGACGGCGGCTACGCCTTCACCACCATCAGGCCCGGCGCGTACCCCTGGCGCAACCACGACAACGCCTGGCGCCCGGCACACATCCACTTCTCGCTGTTCGGCACGGCGTTCGCCCAGCGCCTGGTGACCCAGATGTACTTCCCGAACGACCCGCTGTTCCCCCACGACCCGATCCTGCAGTCCGTCACCGACGAATCGGCCCGGCAGCGGCTGGTCGCCGCCTACGACCACGGCCTGTCGCGGCCGGAGTGGTCGCTGGGCTACCGCTGGGACATCGTGCTCGACGGCCCGTCCGCCACCTGGATCGAGGAGGGCCGCCGATGACCGCCGACGCGCACTCGGACGCCCCCGCGGGAACGCTCCCGCCCACCCCCTCCCACACCGTCGGCCCGTTCTACGGGTACGCCCTGCCCTTCCCCGGCGGCGGCGACCTCGCCCCGGCCGGACACCCGGAGTCGGTCACCGTGCACGGGTACGTCCTGGACGGCGCGGGTGCGCCGGTCCCGGACGCCCTGGTCGAGCTGTGGCAGACCGGCCCGGACGGCGGCCTCCCCCGCGTGCCGGGCGCGATGCGCCGCGACCCGGTGACCGGCGGCTTCCTCGGCCGCGACGGAGTGGACTTCACCGGCTGGGGCCGGATCCCCACCGACGCGGACGGCCACTGGACGGCGCGGACCCTGCTGCCGGGCGCCCGGGGCGGCCACGCCCCCCACATCGCCGTGTGCGTCTTCGCCCGGGGCCTGCTCCACCACCTGTTCACCCGGATCTACTTCCCCCGGCACACCCGGGCGCACGGAGACGACCCGCTGCTGGCCTCCCTCGCCCCGGAGCGCCGGGAGACGCTGGTGGCGGCGGCCGAACCGCACGGCAGGTACCGCTTCGACATCCGGCTCCAGGGCGAGAGGGAGACGGTCTTCCTTGACTTCCACTGAGCCGAACCCGGCCGGGCGCCCCGGCCCGGCCGGCGGCGAGGCGGCCGAGGTGGGCCTGCTCTCCCCCGGCCGGGCCGGCTCGGCCGCCGAGGCGGCCACCGGCGACCTCGCGCTCCTCCAGGCGATGCTGGACGCGGAGGCGGCGCTGGCCAGGGCACAGGCCCGGCTCGGGCTGATCCCGGCGGCGGCGGCCGGGCGGATCACCGAAGCCGCCCGCGCCGAACTCTTCGGCGTACGCGACCTGGCGCTGCGCGCCCGCTGCGGCGGCAACCCGGTGATCCCCCTGGTCGCCGACCTGCGCGCGGTGGTGGCCCGCACCGACCGGGAGGCGGCGGAGTACGTGCACCACGGCGCCACCAGCCAGGACGTCGTCGACACCGCGCTGATGCTCACCGCCCGCCGCACCCTGCCGGCGATCCTGGCCGACCTCGACCGCGCGGCCGGGGCGCTGGCGGGCCTGGCGGCCGGGCACCGCGACACGCCGATGGCGGGCCGCACCCTCACCCAGCACGCCGTGCCGACCACCTTCGGCCTGAAGGCGGCCGGCTGGCGCGCCCTGCTCCTGGACGCCCGCGCCCGGCTGGCCGCCCTCGACCCGCCCGCCCAGCTCGGCGGCGCGGCGGGCACCCTGGCCGCCTTCGACGCCCGTGCGGAGGCGGTCGGCGCGGCGGACGGGGAGCATCCCGCCGGGCCGCGGCTGCTGTCCGCGTACGCCGCCGAGCTGGGGCTGGCCGAACCGGTGCTGCCCTGGCACACCCTGCGCACCCCCGTCGCCGACCTGGGCACCGCCCTGGCCTTCGCCGCCGGCGCGCTGGGCAAGCTCGCCGCCGACGTCCTGGTGCTGGCCCGGACCGAGCTCGGCGAAGTCGCCGAGGGCAGCGGCGGCGGCTCGTCCGCCATGCCGCACAAGAGCAATCCGGTGCGGGCCGTGCTCGTCACCGCCGCCGCGCGGCAGGCGCCCGCGCTCGCCGCCGCCCTGCTCGGCTCGCTCGCCGCCGAGGACGAGCGGCCCGCCGGGGCCTGGCACGCCGAGTGGCAGCCGCTGCGCGAACTGCTGCGGCTGACCGGCGGCGCCGCCCGCGATGCCGCCGAACTCACCGCCGGCCTGCGGGTCTTCCCCGGCCGGATGCGCGAGAACCTGGCGCGCACCGGCGGTCTGCCCGCCGGCGAGCGCGTCGCCGCGGTGCTCGCGCCGCTGCTCGGCCGGGGCCGGGCCGGGGAGCTGCTGGCCGCCGCCGCGCGCCGCGCGGCCGAGGAGGGTACCGACCTGGCGGACGCGCTGGCCGATTCGCTGGCCGAGGAGGCGCAGGCCGATCCGGCCCTGGCGCCGGACGGCCTGCCGTCCGCCGAGCGGCTGCGCGAGCTCACCGACCCGGCCGCGTACACCGGCTCGGCCGGCGCCCTCGTCGACCGCGCCCTGCGCACCGTCCCGGAACCGGGCCCGGGCCACCCGCACACCCCGGAGGAGCGGCGATGACCCGGCCGACCGGTCTTCCGCACCACCGGCTCGACGGCCCCGCCGACGGCGTCCCGCTGATCCTGGGCCCCTCCCTGGGCACTTCCCTGGCCGTGTGGGAGCCGCAGCTCGCGGCGCTCGCCCGCGACCACCGGGTGCTGCGCTGGGACCTGCCCGGCCACGGCGGCTCCCCCGCCGCGCTGCTGCCCGGCGACGGCACGGCCGGTCTCGCCGACCTGGCCCACCTGGTGCTGGCCCTGGCCGACGCGCGGGGCTGGGAGCGCTTCGCCTACGCCGGGATCTCCCTCGGCGGCGCGGTCGGACTGCACCTGGCCGCCCACCACCCCGAGCGCGTCACCGCGCTGGCCGTGGTGTGCTCCTCGGCGCACTTCGGCGGGGCCGGCGCCTGGCGGGAGCGGGCCGCGACCGTCCGCGAACTGGGCACCGGCGCGCTGGTGGCGAGCCGCCCGGGGACGTGGTTCGCGCCCGGCTTCGAGGCCACCCCGCGCGGCGCCGCCCTGCTCGCGGACCTGTGTGCCGCGGACGACGCCGCCTACGCCGTCTGCTGCGAGGTCCTCGCCGGCTGCGACCTGCGCGGCGGCCTGGCCGCGATCACCGCGCCCACCCTGGTCGTGGCGGGCCGCGACGATCCGGCGACCCCGCCCGCCCACGCCCGCGAGATCGCCGACGGCGTCCCCGGCGCGAGCCTGACGGAGATCGCGCGCGCCGCGCATCTGGCGAACGTCGAGCGGCCCGCGCCGGTCCTGGCCGTCCTGCTGGACCACCTCGCCGCCGCCCACGGGCACCCGGACGGCGGCGGGGGGCACTCCGGCCGGAACACCCGGGACGCCGGGAACGCCGGGAACGCCGGGAACGCCGAAGACACAGCCCGCCACCGGGCGGGCCTGGCGGTGCGCCGGGCCGTGCTCGGCGACGAGCACGTCGACCGCGCCCTGGCCCGGGCGAACGCCTTCACGGAGGTGTTCCAGGACTTCATCACCCGCTACGCCTGGGGCGAGATCTGGACGCGCCCCGGCCTGGACCGGCGCACCCGCAGCTGCGTCACGCTCACCGCGCTGGTGGCCGGCGGCCACCACGAGGAGCTGGCCCTGCACGTACGCGCCGCGCTGCGCAACGGACTGACCCCCGAGGACATCCGGGAGGTCCTGCTCCAGACCGCCGTCTACTGCGGCGTCCCCGCCGCGAACTCGGCGTTCGCCGTCGCCGACCGGATCCTGAACGAGCCCCCGGCCCACGGGAACTGAGCCGGGCGAACCGAGGAGGGACATGCACACCACTGTCGGCATCGTCGGCGGCGGCCCGGCCGGGCTGCTGCTGGCCCGGCTGCTCCGGCTGCGGGGCATCGACTGCGCCGTCCTGGAGAGCCGCGACCGGGAGTACGTCGAGCGGCGCCAGCGCGCGGGCATCCTGGAGCAGGCCACCGTGGACGTGCTGCGCGCCTGCGGCGCCGGGGCGCGCCTGGACCGCGAGGGCCTGGTCCACGACGGCATCGAGCTGCGCTTCGACCGCCGCTCCCACCGGATCGACTTCCCCTCCCTGACCGGCGGCCGGCGGGTGACGGTCTACGCGCAGACGGAGGTGGTCAAGGACCTCACAGCGCTCCACCTGGCCGACGGCGTACCGCTGCTGTTCGAGGCCGCGGTGCGCGCGGTGGAGGGCGCCGAGGGCGACCGGCCCGTCGTCCGCTTCGAGCACGAGGGCCGCGAGAGAACCCTCACCTGCGACTGGGTCGTCGGCTGCGACGGCTTCCACGGCGTGGCCCGCGCCGCGCTGCCCGAGCACGTGCGGCACACCTACGAGCGGACCTACCCCTACTCCTGGCTGGGCGTCCTGGCCGAGGTGCCGCCGTCCTGCGAGGAGCTGGTCTACGCCCACTCCCCGCGCGGCTTCGCCCTGCACAGCATGCGCTCCCCCGCCGTCAGCCGGCTGTACCTCCAGGTGCCCAACGGCACCGACCCGGCCGACTGGCCCGACGAGCGCGTCTGGGACGAGCTGGCCGCCCGGTTCGCCGTGGACGGCGACTGGACGCTGGAGCGCGGGCCCATCACGTCCAAGGCGGTGCTGCCGATGCGCAGCTTCGTCACCGAGCCGATGCGGCACGGGCGGCTGTTCCTGGCCGGGGACGCGGCGCACATCGTCCCGCCCACCGGTGCCAAGGGCCTCAACCTCGCGGTCTCCGACGTCACCGTCCTGGCCCGGGCGTTCGCGCACCTGGCGCGGACCGGTTCGGCGGAGCTCCTGGACGCCTACTCCGACACCTGTCTGCGCCGGGTCTGGCGTGCGGAGCACTTCTCGTACTTCATGACCACCACCCTGCACACCGATCCGGAGCAGAGTCCGTTCACCACCCGGCTCCAGCTCGCGCAGCTCGACCGCATCGCCGCCTCGCCGCACGCCGCCGCCGAACTGGCGGAGAACTACACGGGGTTGCCTCTGGAATGAGCCTTCCGGACACTTTCCACCACCCGGTGCTCACCTGGTTTCGCTTTCCGCAGCGGAAGAGCGCCGGAGCTGGCAGCATGGGGCCCCACCCGGCGAACTCCGCCCAGTCCTCAACGTGCCCTCCAGGCGGGAAGGTTGTGAAGGCCCTCATGCAACAGGCCAGGGATCCGCTGCCCGACAAGATCGACGTCAATGTTCCCAGTGTCGCCCGTATGTACGACCACATCCTGGGCGGCAAGAACAACTACGCCGTCGACCGTGAGGCCGTGGACGAGCTCCTCAAGGTCGTTCCCAGCACCCAGGCCCTGGCGCTCAACAACCGCCGATTCCTGCAGCGTGTGGTCCGGGTGCTGGCCCGGGAGTACGGGATAAGGCAGTTCATCGACCACGGCTCCGGTCTGCCCACCCAGGACAACGTCCACCAGGTCGCGCAGCAGGTGGACAAGGACTGCCGGGTGGTCTACGTGGACAACGACCCGATCGTCCTCGCGCACGGCCGCGCCCTGCTGGAGGAGAACGAGAACACCACCGTCATACAGGCGGACATGCGGGACACCGAGGGGATCCTCGAACACCCCGACACCGTCCGGCTGATCGACTTCGACCAGCCCGTCGCCGCGCTGTTCGTCTCCGTCCTGCACTGCATCCCCGACGCCGACGACCCGGCCGGTCTGGTCCGGCGGGTGGCCGGCCGGCTGGCACCGGGCAGTCTCCTGGTGGTCTGTCAACTGGTCAGCCAGGACCCCGAGACCCGCAGGGCCGTGACCGACTTCATGGCGGAGAGCACCGGCGGGAACTGGGGCCGGGTCCGGGAACCGCACGAGGTCGACGGGTTCTTCGAGGGGCTGGAGGTCCTCGAGCCCGGTCTGGTGGAGGTCTCCACCTGGCGGCCCGACTCCGACCTCGGCCCGAAGCAGACCACCTGGGAGTGGCAGGAGTACGGCGGCGTCGGCCGCAAACCCTGAGCCGCCCGGGGGACGCCCGGCAGACGTGCGCGAGGCCGGGAACCGGCCGGTCCGGTCTCCCGGCCTCCGGTCTCCCGGCCTCCGCTCAGCCGAGTTCGTCGAGGAGTTCGGTCAGGAACTCCAGGCTGCGTGCGGGCGTCTGGGCGGCCGCGCACAGCCGGTCCATGATGGACAGGTAGTGGTCGACGTCCTCCTCCTTGTCCAGGTAGAGGGCGCTGGTCAGCTGCTCCAGGTAGACCACGTCGGGCAGATCGGGCTCGGGGAAGCGCAGGATGGTCACCGGGCCGCCCGCCGCGGCCAGGTCACTGATGCTGAACGGGGCCACCTGGATGGTGACGTTCGGCCGTCCGGCCATCTCGATCAGATGGCGGAACTGGTCGCGCATCACCTCGGGGCCGCCGAGCCGGCGGCGCAGCGCCCCCTCGTCCAGGACGGCCCACAGCCGGGGCGCGTCCGGCCTGCCGAGCAGTTCCTGACGCTCCATGCGCAGCCGGACGCGGCGCTCGTTCTCCTCGGCGGAGGCTCGGGGATGCCCCAGGAGGACCACGGTGCGGGCGTACTCCTCCGTCTGCAGCAGGCCGGGCACGAACTGCACCTCGTAGGTGCGGATGAGCTGGGCGGCCTCCTCCAGGCCGATGTGCCGGTCGAACCAGTGCGGCAGGATGTCGCTGTACTGGTGCCACCAGCCGCGGGTGCTGGTGCGGCGGGTCAGCGCCAGGAAGTCGGCCCGCTCCTCCTCGTCCAGCACTCCGTAGAGCGTGAGCAGGTCCGCCACGTCGCGTTCCTTGCAGGCGCCCTGGCCCCGCTCCAGGCGGCTGACCTTCGCAGTGGAGCCGCGGATCGCCTTGGCCGCCTCCTCGAGGTCGATGCCGCACTCCTTGCGCAGCCGCCGCAGCTGGGCACCGATGACCAGCCGCAGAACCGTCGGGCTTCCCTTGGGGTGCTCAATGTAGCGTTTTATCGACAAAGAGCCACTGGGTTCGGCGGCCATGCGCGCTCTCCTGGGTGAGGGGACAGGCACTCAGTGTGCCACTGTCGGTATCGAGCCGTACAGCGAACGCACCGAACCGGCGCCGCCCGGGCGCACCGTTCACCCGCCCTCTCACCCAGGCGCACCCCTGTCCGGTCTATCCGACCATGTCGTCGAAGTCCCCGTCCTTGGCGCCCCGCAGGAAGGCGACCATCTCCTCCCGGGTGTACACCAGGGCGGGCCCGCCGGGGTGACGGGAGTTGCGCACCGCCACCCCGCCGTCCGGCAGCGGGGTCAGCTCGACGCAGTTGCCGTTGGGGTTGCTGTGGTGGCTCTTCCGCCAGCGCGCGCCCTGGATCTCCGTGGCCCGCACGCCGTTGACGATCTGCTGCATGGTCCGCCTCTCACCGGCCGCGGCCCTCTCGGTCGTCCCTCCGGATCGGGCCGCGGACATGACGTCACGTTACTTTACGCACACGAACCGCCGTGATTGCAATTACATCTGTAAGTGCAGATGCGCTTGCAGCCGCATGCGGCAGTCGGGATAGTAGCCCCAACAGGCCGATTCTCGTGCCGACTTCCCAACAGGCACGGTGGGAGACCGCGATGACAGCGCATCCGATGACTCCGGTGAGTGACGTTCTGCCGACCGTGCTCGCCGGTGACTGGCCGGGACCGACCGGACGCCGCTTCTCCGTTCCCAGACCTCCGGCCTTCCTCCGCCCCCACGCCGCCGTCCGCCACCCCGCCGCGCCGGACGGGACGGCGGACGGCCGGATCGCGGTCCGCGGCTTCGGCCCCGCCCCGCAGGACGCCGCCGCCGCCCGCGAGTTCACCGGAGAGACCCTGCGGGGCTGGGGTCTGGGCCCGCTCGTCGACGACGTCGCGGTCATCGTGTCCGAACTGGTGGGCAACGCCCTGCGCTACGGAATGACCGCCGGGCCCCGTCCCCCGCTCCCCGCGGAGCGCTCCGAACGGCCCGCCGAGGGCCCCGTCCGGCTGGGCCTGCTGTGGCGGGGCCCCACGCTGCTGTGCGCGGTCTCCGACCCGAGCCCCGCCACACCGGTCCTCGGACGGCCCGACCAGCTGTCCGAGACCGGGCGCGGACTGCACATCATCGACGCGCTGAGCCAGAACTGGGGCTGGTCCCCGCCCGGCAGCGGCGGCAAGACGGTCTGGGCCACGGTCTCCGTGGGCCGTGCGTGTCACCGCCCCGGGAACCGCCCCCCGGAGTGACCGCCCCGACGGCGAGGAGCCGTGCCGCCGGGGCGGGAGGGTGCCGTCAGACCGCGCCGGCTGCGCAGTCGACCGCCGCCGAGGCGGATCCGGCGGACGCGATGAAACCGAAGGAGGTGCTGTCCCCGGCGGAGAGCGTTCCGTTCCAGGCACCGTTGCGCACGGTGGCCGCGCCGGCCGCGGTGCCGGCGGCGTCGAGCGCGGCGTTCCGGACCTGGGTGATCCGCCCGCCGTCCGCCAGGACGATCCGCACCGTCCAGCCGGACAGCGGCGCCGCACCGGAGTTGCGCACCGTCACCTCGCCCCGGTAACCGCCCTGCCAGGTCGAGGCCGCGCGGAACGAGGCCGTGCAGCCGGTCTCCGGGTCCGTCGGGCGACGCCGGCGACCCGGTCGCCGGTTTCCTCTACGGCTACACCCTGCCCGCCGACTCCCTGTGGTGGGACGGGCTGACCCCCGACCCCGGCCCGGAGTTCACCCGCGAGTACCCGAACCGCACGGTCGGGGTGTGCGAACTGCTGGTGCGTCCGCGGTGGCGCCGCGCCGGGGTGGGGCAGCGTCTGTTCGAGGCGTTCCTCGCCGAACGCCGGGAGGAGCGGGCCGCGGGCCTGGTGGCCGCGGACAACGAGGTCATGCTCGCCACCTACGCCAAGTACGGGTTCGAGCCGGTCGGCCGGATGGAGCCGTACCCCGGCTGGCGGCCGCATGTGATGATCGTGCGCTCCCTGGACCGGGGCTGATCCGGACGGGGGACGGTGCGGCCGGAGGGGGAGTCAGTACGGCCGGGCGGCGTCCCGGTGGGCGGCGCCGAGCCGGTCCGCCCAGGAACGGGGGAAGCTGATCCGCTCCGGGTCCCCGTCGGAGGTGTACCGCTCGACCGTGCCGTCGGCCAGCCGGTCGAGCCAGGCCAGCGAACCGTACGAGGCGTCCGGGCCGGTGTCGTCCTGGGAGCGGATGCGGGGGATGGCGCCGGGGTCGAACCCGGCGTCGTACGGCGATGGCGCGGGTCCGGCACCGGCCAGGTAGACCCCCTGGTGCCGGTAGCGCACCCCGGCGTACTCGCCGCTGCGGGCGAGGTCCCGGGGGCTGGGCATCGCGCCGTAGGGCAGTGCCATCGACACCACCGGCACCCCGGGCAGGACCTTGTGGATCTCCCACTGGATCGCGGCTATGTCCCAGCGGACCCACTCCTCCCCGGCGGTCTCCAGGAGGGTGTGGCGCAGGGTGTGGTTGCCGATCTCGAAGCCGTGGTCGTGCAGCCACCGGAGCGTCTCACGCCCGCCGGGGTCGCGGAACGGGTCCTCGTTGACGAAGAAGGTGGCCACGGGCCGGAACCCCGTGTGCCGCTCCGCGACGTCCAGCAGGATGCCGACCGCGGTGCCGGGATCGGGACGGCCGTCGGCGTCCAGCCGGAACTGGCTGGGCTGGGAGTCGTCGAAGGTGATGACCACCGGGTGGGCACCGGCGGGTATGTCCATCTCGCCGCCGGTGAACTCCCGCGCGGTGACCGGCACGTACCCCTCCCGGGCCAGCCGTTCCATCTCGGCGCGGAAGTCCTCCGGGGTGCGGTCGTCCACGCCCAGCGGCTCGTCGGTGACCCGGTGGTACATCAGCACCGGTACCGCGCCCAGCTCGTTGGCGCCCACGCTCGCCGGGTCGGCGTCGCCGGGCTTCCCGGCCTCGACGGGCGCCTCCGCGGCTCTGCCTCCCGTCCCCTTCCCTGTGATGCCCCCCTTGAAGTCGAAGCGTCCGGGGTCGGTGGAGCCGGCCGCCGAGCAGCCGGTGAGGAGTACGGCGGCCGCGGTCAGGGCCGCGCGGTCGCTTCGGGGAAATCGGCGCATGGAACTCTCCGGGCGTCGGTTGTCAAGCGACCCGGCCGGTTGCCGGGCGTCTTCCTCAGCCTCGGACAGCGGCGCGTGATTCTCTCGTCACGCTCGGCCGAACGGCGGACCCCGTGCCGTTCGGGCCCCTGCGCGGTGCGGCAGGATGGCCGGGTGGCAGGCGGGGCGGGTACGGCCGGGGTGGAGCGGGAGTTCGAGGCGCTGGGCGCGCGGGTGCGGCTGCACGCGCGCTGTGTGGACTGCGGACACCGAACGGGCGTCGGGGCGGACCTTCCGGTGATCCTGGCCTCCGTCGTCAAGGTGCCGCTGGTGCTGGAGTTCGCCCGGCAGGCGGCGTACGGCCAGCTCGATCCCGCCGAGCGGGTGGTGGTGCGGCGCGGGGACCGACTGGGCGGCACGGGCACCGCCGGGTGCTGGGACGACGTGGAGATGAGCCTGCGCGATCTGGCCCTGCTCATGATGTCGGTCAGCGACAACACCGCCGCGGACCTGCTGTTCCGGCGGGTGGGGGTGGACACCGTACGGCTGCTGGTCCGGGAGCTGGGGCTGACGGCCACCCGGATCGCCGGATCGCCGCGCACCGTGCTGGAGAAGGTGCTGGCGGAAGTGGGTGCCGCCGACCCGGCCGCGTTCGCCGCCGTCTATCCGACGCTCTCCCCCGAGCGGATACGGGCACTGCCCACCCTGGACCCGCCGAGGACGAACAGCGGCACCGCCCGGGACATGACCCGGCTGCTCACCCTGATCTGGACCGACCGCGCCGGTCCCGCGCGGGCGTGCCGCTGGGTGCGGGATCTGATGGCACGGCAGGTGAGCTGGCACCGGCTGGCCGCGGCCTTCCCCGAGGAGGTCGCCGTCGCGGCCAAGTCGGGCACCCTGCCCGGTGTCCGCAACGAGATCGGCGTGGTCCGTCTCCCGGACGGCGGCCGGTACGCGGTCGCCGTGTTCGCCGAGACCGACTCGCTGCGGCAGCGCCGCCCGGACCTCGACGCGGCGATCGGCGCGGCGGGACGGGCGGCGGTGACGGAACTGCGCGGCTGCTGCGGCCGGGCGGCCGGTCAGACACCGCCCTCCGTCAGCGGGTAGACGATGTCCCAGGGGCGCGGTGTGCCGTTCGGGCCCGGCGCGCCCGGGTCCCGCGGGGCGCACTCCCCCGTCTCGGCGCGCAGCGCCGCGGTGGCGGCGGGCGCCAGCCGGCCGGCGGCCGGATGGGGCGCCGTGGCGTGCCGCACGAAGGACACCGGCCAGACCGGCCCGCCGGCGGCGAGCGGACGCCACAGGACCCGGGGCTCCTTCTGCGCCACGGCGGCATGCGCCAGGGCGGCACCGCGCCCGGCGATCACCAGCGCCAGCACCGTCTCCGGGCTGCCGGCGTGCAGCACCCGGGGCGGGTGATAGCCCTGGGCGCGGCAGGCCCCGAGGGTGGCGTCGTACAGGCCCGGCGCGGCCGGCCGGGGGAAGAGGACCAGCGGGCTGCCGGCGAGCGCGGCCAGGGACAGCGGCTCCGTCCCGGCGAGCGGCGAGCCGCGGGGGACGACGACGCCCAGCGGCAGCTCGGTGACCGGTTCGCTCACCAGCCCGGTCAGCTCCACCGGGTGCTGGAGGAGGCCGGCGTCCAGCTCCCGGTCCGCCAGCAGCCGCGCCTGTTCGGCGGTGCCCAGCTCCCGCGGCTCCACCTGGACGTCCGGTGCCTCGGCGGCGAAACGGGTGAGGACGCGGGCCAGCACCCGGCCGGGCAGCTCCGGCGGGACGCCGATCCGCAGGACACCGTACTCGCCGCGGTGGGCCCGCGTCACCAGGGTCCGGGTGCGCTCCGCCCTGGCGAGCAGTTCCTCCGACTCGGCCAGCAGCACCTCGCCCGCGGCGGTCAGCCGCACCCCGCGCGAGGTGCGGTCGAACAGCCGGGCGCCGAGTTCCTCCTCCAGGGAGCGGACGCTCCGGCTCAGCGGCGGCTGGGCCATGCCGAGCCGTTCGGCCGCCCGCCCGAAGTGGAGTTCTTCGGCGACGGCCCGGAAGTACCGCAGGTGCCGCAACAGGTCCACGCAGGGACGATACCGGTTCCGGTATCGCCGGGAGCATTTTCCGATCTTGGACGCCGTACGGCCGGGTGTGCTCTGCTGCCCGGCATGCGACCTCTCTTCCGAGGCGCGCGTTCCGCGCGCCCCCCAGCCCTGTCCCGACGCGGTCTGCTCGGCGTCTCCGCGACCGGTCTGACCACCGGTCTGGTCACCGGCGCGGCCGTCCGGCCGGCCGCCGCTACCGGACCGGCCCGTGCCCGTCCCGCCCGCACCGAGCCGGGGAGGTCGGGGATCCGGCTGCGCTGGCTGGGCAACAACGGCTGGGAGATCCGCGTCGCCCGGCCCGGCTCCCGGCCCGCCACCGTGTTGGTGGACCCCTGGCTGACCCGTTTCCGCACCGGCACCTACACCGAGGAGGGCGCCGATCCGGCGACGGAGCTGTCCGTGCGGGAGGACGTCATCGACCGCCACCGGCTGCGCGCCGACCAGATCCTGGTCACCCACGGCCACTACGACCACCTGCCCGACGTCCCCTATCTGGCCGGCACCACCGGCGCCACCGTCCTGGGCACCGAGAGCCACGTCAACATGCTGCTGGCGCTGGGGGCGCCGGAGGAACAGCTCTCGGTGGTGAGCGGCGGCGAGTACCTGCGGTTTGCGGGCTACTCCGTCCGGGTGCTGCGCTCGCTGCACTCCATGACCGGCGAGCGCGCCCGGGTCCCCTTCCCGGGCACCCGGCCCGGCGGCCCACCACCCCGGCCGCGGACCATCGCCGACCTCGTCGAGGGCGGGACCCTGGCGTACGCGGTCACCTGCCACGCGACCGGCTTCACCGCGGTGAACTTCGGCGGCTCCAACTTCAGCGCCGCCGACCTCGACGGGCTCGCCCCGGACCTGGCGATGATCCAGCCCGGCGGTGCCTCCGTGCACGAGTACGTGCCCCGGCTGCTGTCCTGCCTGGACCACCCGCCGCATGTCGTCCCCACCCACTGGGACGACTTCGACGAACCGCTGGACGAGCCCGCCGTGGACTGGGGCGGCCTGGCGGATCTGCGGGAGGCGGTGGCCGCGGCGAGCCCGGACACCCGCTTCACGGTGGTCGACCACCTGGAGACGTTCACGCCCTGAGGCGCCCGGTACGCCGAGGATCGCGCCCGCCCGGCGAGTGCCGGACGGGCGCGGCCCCGGAGTCCCGGCCGACGACGGGGCGGTGTCAGTCGTGCGGGACGACGGCGACGGGCACGGTGGCGTGGTGCATCACCGCGTGGGCGACCGGCCCGATGTGGAAGCCCAGCGGGGAACGCCGGTTGCGGCGGCCGACGACCACCAGGGCGGCGGCCTCGGCGGCCTCCAGCAGGTGCCGGGCGGGCCTGCCGACCACGGCCTGCGCCCTGACCTCGACCCTGGGGTACTTCTCGCGCCAGGGCCGCAGCGCGTCCTTGAGGACCCGGGCGCTCTCCTCGGCCAGGTCGGTCGCCAGCCGCGGGTCGACGGCGATGGGGTCGATGCCGTAGACCAGCGGCGGGTTCCAGCCGTGGACGACCCGCAGCGGCGCGCCGCGCCGGGCGGCGGCGTCGAAGGCGAACTCCAGCAGCTCCTCGCAGGGCCGGTACAGCTCCAGACCGAGGACGACCTCCTCCCCCCGTGCCTGCTCCCCGCCGCTCCGTTCACCCTGCTCCTCGCCCTCGGCACGCACCAGCACCACCGGGCATCCGACGCGTCCCACGGTGGCCAGGGCGACGGAGCCGACCAGGAAGCCGGTGACGATGCCCAGCCCCCGGGACCCGATGACCAGTACCTCGGCCTCCTGGGCGGCGTCGATCAGCTCGGCGGACGGGGTGCCGGTACGCCGGTCGGTGGTGATCTCCAGCCCGGGGTACCGCTCGGCGAGCGTCTCCGCCGCCTCGCGCGGGATCCGCTGGGCCCAGTGCTCCCGGGTCTCGGGGTCCGCGGCTGAGTCCTGCAGGGTGAAGGGGTCGGGCTCCCGCACGTGGACGAGGCGCAGCGGCACCTCGCGGCGCCGCGCCTCGCGGGCCGCCCAGTCCGCGGCGGCCAGGCTCTCCCGCGAGCCGTCCACTCCCACGGTGACCGTACGTACCATCACACACCTCCAGTCGCGGGGCGGCTTCCGCCCTCTCTCGCCTCCATGATCGCCCCGGGTACCCGCCGGACGGCAGAGTCACAAGTCCCGGGCGGGGGCCGAAGGTCCCCGTGGCTCCGGCGGGGGCGGCCGGGGCCACGGGGGACGGCGCGGAGGGGCCGCGCGCCCCGGAACGGTGGGCCGAAGGTCCCCCGTGCCGCACCCGTACGGCCCTGCCCCGGTGCGGGGAGCCGTCCGACGATGGGGGTGGGGACGCCCGTACCGCCGCACCGGCCCCCTCCGGGCCGGGCGCGGGCGCCCCGCCCGCATCCGGCACGCCGCGACGGGAGGACCGACATGATCTCCGCTCCCACGAACCTGCTGAGCGCACTGCCCGCCGAAGGCCGTGAGCGGCTGCTGGAACTGGCCCACGAGGTGGCCTTCCCCGCCGGCGCCCGGATCTTCGAGGAGGGCGGGCGCGCCGACCGGTTCTGGGTGATCCGCACCGGCACGGTCACCCTCGACCTGCATGTGCCCGGCCGCCGGGCCGCCGCCGTGGAGACCCTCCACCCCGGTGACCTGCTGGGCTGGTCGTGGCTCTTCCCGCCCCGCATCTGGCACCTGGGCGCCGAGACGCTCAGCCCGGTACGGGCGGTGGAGTTCGACGCCGCCCGGGTACGCGAACTGTGCGAGGCCGACCCGGTGCTGGGCCGCGCGGTCTTCCTGCGGGTCGCCGAGATCGTCGGGCACCGGCTGCAGAGCGCCCGCACCCGGCTGCTGGACCTGTACGGGCCGTACGGCAGCGGCCCGCGCCCCTGAGGCGCACCGGACGCCCGGAAGGCCCCGCCGTCCGGGCGTCCGACGAAACCACGGAGAACACCGAGAAAGCAGACACCATGGACACCACCGACGGCACCCACGGCACCCACGGCACCCCCTACATCGTCAGCGACGTGATGACCCACACCGTCGTCGCCATCGGCCGGGGCGCCCCCTTCAAGCAGATCGTGGCGACCCTGGAGCAGTGGCGGATCAGCGCCCTGCCGGTCCTGGAGGGCGAGGGGAGGGTCGTCGGTGTGGTCTCCGAGGCCGACCTGCTGCCCAAGGAGGAGTACCGCGGTGCCCAGCCCAGCAGGCTGGAGGCGCTGCGCCGTCCGGCGGAGCTGGCCAGGGTGGGGGCCGTGACGGCGGGTGAGCTGATGACCTCGCCCGCCGTCTGCGTCCACGCCCGCGCCACTCTCGCCGAGGCGGCCAGGATCATGGCGCGCGGGCGCGTCAAGCGGCTGCCCGTGGTCGATCTCCAGGGGCTGCTGGTCGGTGTGGTCAGCCGCGGCGACCTGCTCAAGGTCTTCCTGCGGCCGGACGAGGACATCGCCGCCGAGGTCCGCCGGAAGGCGCTCGACCCCCTGTTCCCGGCCGAGGCCGGCGAGGACGGTCCCGTGGCGGTGAGCGTGGTGGACGGGGTGGTCGTCTTCGGCGGCCGCATCCGCGACACCTCCCTGGTCCCGGTGGCCGCCCGGCTGGCCCGGGCGGTCGAGGGGGTCGTGGACGTCACCTTCGACCTCGACCGGCCCGCCGCCGCGGACCGGCACCTGCCGCCGGTGGTGGGACCGATGTCCTGATCCGCCGCACCGGTCCGTCACACTGATCCGCCGTGCCGGTCCGCACGGCAGACCGTCCGCCCCTGGCGCCGGACGGGTCCGCGGGGGCAGGATCGGAGGGCGGGGGACCGTACCCCTGGCCGGTCCCCGACCGACGTGCGAAGGATCCGTATGACCCAGGCCCAGCAGTTCTCCTCCCAGTCCCCGATCCGGGTGTTCCTCCTCGACGACCACGAGGTGGTGCGGCGCGGCGTGCACGACCTGCTGGACGCCGAGCCCGACATCGAGGTGGTCGGCGAGGCCGGCACGGCCGAGCAGGCCCTCAGCCGGGGTCCCGCCCTGCGCCCGCACGTCGCCGTCCTGGACGTGCGGCTGCCGGACGGCGACGGCATCACCGTCTGCCGGGAACTGCGCTCGCGGATGCCCGAGCTGACCTGTCTGATGCTCACCTCGTTCGACGACGACGACGCCCTGCTGGACGCGATCATGGCCGGGGCGTCGGGCTACGTCCTCAAGCAGATCAAGGGCTCGGACCTGGTGGCCGCCGTCCGCACCGTCGCCTCCGGGCAGTCCATGCTCGACCCGGCGACCACCGCCCGGCTGATGAACAGCCTGCGGGTGCAGGACACCCAGGAGGAGCCCGAGGAGCCGGAGAACGCCGCGCTGGCCTCGCTGACCCCCCGCGAGCGGGACATCCTGGCCCTGATCGGGGAGGGGAAGACCAACCGGCAGATCGGCCAGCAGCTGTACCTGTCGGAGAAGACGGTCAAGAACAACATCTCCCGGCTGCTGGCCAAGCTCGGGGTGGAGCGCCGGGTGCAGGCCGCCGTCATCGCCACCCAGACCGTTCCGGCCCACGGCTCGCCGTCCGGCCCGTCCTCCGGCCACTCCCCCGGCGCGCACCGCTCCCGCTGAGTCCACCGCCCGCCCGGCTGTCCCGTCTTCCGTGCCGCCGCCGTCCTCCCGTCCGGGGCGGCGGCGGCCGGCGTTTCCGGGCGGTGGCCGCCCCGGGCCGGGCCCGGCCGGTAGGGACCATACGGCCCTACCGCCGCCCCGGGCGGCCTCCCCACCATGGGGGACATGCACCGAAACGACGGCTTCCGCGAACTCGACCGGCCGGAGTGCCTGCGCCTGCTGGCGCAGGTTCCGCTGGGCCGCGTCGTCTACACCGAGAACGCGCTTCCCGCCGTCCTCCCAGTCAACTTCTTCCTGGACCACGACGACGCGGTGGTCGTGTACACCTCCGCCCCGTCCCGGCTGGCCCGGGCGGTGGGGGGCAGCGTCGTCGCCTTCGAGGCGGACTCCTTCGACGCGGCGGCGCGCACCGGGTGGAGCGTGGTCGTCACCGGTCGCGCCGCCCAGGTGACCGACCCCGCCGAGGCCGCGCGGCTCGGCCGTTCCGGGCCGCCCTCCTGGGCGCCGGTCGAGGACGGGGTCTTCCTGCGGGTCGAGCCCGAGCTGGTCACCGGGCGGATGCTGGACGGCGTCCGGGCCGGGGCCGGGCACCCCGCGGCCACCTGAGCGGCGGCCCGGCCCGCGGGAGCCGGACGCCAGGGGTCTCCCGCGTCGTTCGCGCGCGAGGGCGCGCAGAAGGGAGCACCACTGTGGCCGTGGCGGACACCGCCGCCCGCACCGCCCCCGGCTCCGCCGGCCCGCACCGCTCCTCCGTCGGGGCGGGCCGGTCGACGGGCGTGCTCACGCCCGCGACGGTGCCCAGGGCGACGGCGGTGACGTGGTAGGTGTGCTCGGTGCTCCCGGTGCCCTCGATGGTCCGGGTGGTGAACTCGGTGGTGCTGCTGGGGGCGCTGGTGTCCTTCCTGGTGCTGCCGGCCGGCACCGCGGTGCGCGGCCGGGTCGGCGACACCTTCGATATCACCCTCGTCAACGACGGGTCGATCGGTCACTCGGCGGGCTTCCACACCGGGACGCTGGCCCCGGACCGGCCGATGCGCACCATCGCCCCGGGCGAGTCGCTGACCTACCGGTTCACCGCCACCCGCAGCGGGGGGTGGATGTACCACTGCTCCACGACGTCCATGTCACTGCACACCGCCAACGGCATGTACGGGGCCGTGGTGATCGGCCCGCCGGACCTGCCGTCCGCCGACCGGGAGTACCTGCTGGTCCAGTCCGACCTGCATCTGGGCGCGCAGGGCGGGACCGCCGACGCGGCGAAGCTGACGGCCCTGCGCCCCGACGCCGTCGCCTTCAACGGCTACCCGAGCCAGTACGCCCACGCCCCGCTGACCGCCCGCACCGGGGAGCGGGTGCGGATCTGGGTGCTGGCGGCCGGGCCGGACCGGCCGAGCGCCTTCCACGTGGTCGGCGGCCAGTTCGACACCGTCTACCACGAGGGCGCCTACCGGCTCCGCCCGGACGACCCCGGCAGCGGCGGCGCGCAGGTGCTCGATCTGGCCCCGGCCCAGGGAGGTTTCGTGGAGCTGGCCTTCCCTCAGGCGGGCACCTGTCCGTTCGTGTCGCACATCGTGTCCGACGCCGAACGCGGTGCCCGGGGGGCCTTCGAGGTCACCGGCTGACGCCGCCCCGCCGCCGGACCGCCCACCGGGCCGCCCGGCGCCACATCATCCGCCGGGCGGCCCGGCGAGCCGTTTCTCGTACCAGTGGTCGGCGTACCGGTCACCGTTGTAGTCCGGTATCTCCCGGTACCCGCTGCGCGCGTACAGGGCGCGGGCCTCGACCAGGTCGCCGCGGGTGTCCAGCCGCACCGCCCGGGCGCCGAACACCTCGCCGGCCGCCCGCTCGGCCGCCGCCAGCAGCCGGGCGCCTCCCCCGGTGCCCCGGGCGGCGGGATGGACGAACAGCCGGGTCACCTCGGCGGCGTCCGCGTCCAGCACCCGCAGCCCCACGCATCCGGCGGGCCGCCCGCCGTAGCGGCCCACCAGGAAGTGGCCGGTGGGCGCGGTCAGGTCGTCGCTGGACTCCTCCACGAGGACCCGGTCGAGTTCCTCGTCCGGGACCGGACGCCCGTGGTAGCGGCGGGTGATCTCCCCGAAGTACCCGCGCAGCAGGGCCGCCGCGTCGGGGTGGTGGACGGACAGGGGCGCGATGGTCCAGTGGCCGGCGCTCACCCGGGCATCCTCACGCGTGCGGCATGCCGTGTCAGCCGGTTTTCCGCGCGGCCCAGCCACCGGGGTCCACACCGGCGGCGGCTCCCCGTTCCGTCTCCGTTTCCGGACCGGCGAGGAGCCCCTAGGCCGACAGCGCCTGCCCGTCCCGTTCGTCCTCACCGGCGTCCGGTGCGCAGACGGCGGCCAGCTCGTCCAGGGAGATCCCCAGGACGGCGGCCAGCGCCGAGACGGTGAAGAACGCCGGGGTCGGCGCCCGGCCGGTCTCGATCTTCCGCAGGGTCTCCGCCGACACCCCGGCCGCCGCGGCGACCTCCACCATGCTGCGCCCGCCGCGCGTCTCGCGCAGCAGTTCGCCCAGCCGCTCTCCCCGCCGGCGTTCCCACGGGGTCAGAGGAGTCCTCACCATGGACGTGATACTAATACCGGTATAAGAATTGGGCGCCGTCGGGGCGCCCGGACACGCCGGGGAGCATTCGGATCATGGTGGAACTCAAGACCGACACGGAACTGAAGGCCATGCGGGAGGCGGGGCGGGTGGTGGCCCACGCGCTCGCCGCCGCCCGGGACGCGGCCCGTGTCGGGGTGTCACCGCGGGAGCTGGACGAGGCGGCCCGCGCGGTCCTGGACGCCGCCGGGGCGCGCTCGCCCTTCCTGGGCTACCGCCCCTCCTTCGCCCCCACCCCGTTTCCGGCGGTGATCTGCGTCTCCGTCAACGACGCGATCGTGCACGGCATCCCCGGCGACCAGCGGTTGCGCGACGGCGACCTGGTGAGCGTCGACTGCGGCGCGGAGCTCGACGGCTGGACGGGCGACGCCGCCGTCAGCTTCGTCGTCGGCACCCCCCGCCCCGGTGACTCGGAGCTGATCGAGGCCACCCGGCGGGCCCTGGACGCCGGGATCGCCGCGGCCCGCGCCGGCAACCGCATGGGCGACGTCTCGCACGCGATCGACACCGTCGCACGGGCGGCGCGCTGCGGCATGCCCCGGGACTTCGGCGGCCACGGCATCGGCCGCCGCATGCACGAGGACCCGCCCGTGCCCAACCGCGGGCGCCCCGGCCGCGGCTTCCCGCTGCGCCCGGGGCTGACCCTGGCCATCGAACCGATGCTCATGGCGGGCGGCCGCGACGGCTACCGCACCGACGGCGACGGCTGGACGCTGCGCACCACCGACGGCAGCCGGGCGGCCCACTTCGAGCACACGGTCGCCGTCACCGAGGAGGGCCCCCGCGTCCTCACCCTGCCCTGAGCCGGGCACGGCGCGGCCGGACGGGTGACGGCAGCGTCCGGGGCCGCCCCGGCGCGCCTGCGCGCCTGCGGCCCCGGATCACCCCGGTGAGCCGTCAGCCCAGGGTGGCGAGCAGCTCGTTGCAGGCCTGCTCGCAGCGGCGGCAGGCCTCGGCGCACACCCGGCAGTGCTCGTGCATGTCGGCGTGGGCGGCGCACTCGTCGCCGCAGGACTTGCACGCCTGGGCGCAGGCCTGGACCTGGGCGCGGGTGAGGTTGGCGTCGTAGCCGGTGTGCCGGGAGAGCATCTTGCCGGTGGTCTCGCAGATGTCCGCGCAGTCCATGTTGGAGCGGATGCACTTGCGCAGCTCGGCAACCATGTCCTCGGACAGGCAGGCGTCCGCGCACGCCGTACACGCCTGGGCGCAGGCGATGCACTCCTCGATGCACCGCTCCATGGCCTTGCGGTCGACGTTGCCCAGATCGGCCGGGTAGGTCCGCAGCATGTCCTCGACGACCATGGTCATCAGTACCACCTGTCTTCCATACGTGTCCGTGGGCGGGGCCAAGGGCTGTGGCACGTCGGCCCCTTGATCCGGTACTGGTGAGCGGGTAACCCGACTGCAGCACGGACAAACCACTCGAAAATACCGAAGACGGCGGAGAGCACCGGGAACGGCCCGTGGCACAGCGACACGGCATCGCCGGAACCCGGCGCGGGACCGCCCGGCTTCCCCCCACCGCCCACACCCCCGCCCACCACGCGCCGTTCCGGCCGTAACCGGCGGACGCCGCCGACAGGCGGATCGCCCGCGCCTAGGGAACTTCCCGGTAGGCGTGCGGGGCGACCCCGGTGACCCGGCGGAAGACCCGGCTGAAGTAGGCCCGGTCGTGGAAGCCCACCGCGCGGGCGACGGCCTGGACGCTGTCGCCGCTGTGCCGCAGCCGCTCCTTGGCCCGCCGGACCCGCAACCGGGTCAGGTAGTCCCACAGCGGCAGCCCCAGCTCCCGGTGGAAGAGCCTGCTGAGGTGGTCCTCGCTGACCCCCGCCGCCCGGGCGACCTGCCGGCGGGTCAGGCGGTGCCGGTAGTGCCGCTCCAGACAGGCCACGGCGCGGCGGACCGGGTCCCGGGGCCGGGAGGAGCCGCCCGGCTCGGCGCACCGGGCCAGGGCGGCCAGCAGGGCGGCGGTCTCGGCGTCGGTCAGGATGTCCCGGCCGAGGAAGACCAGGTTCGGGTGCCGCTCGGCGCGGCGTACGTCGGCGGCGGTGAAGCCCCGGTCGCCGATCATCAGCACCGGCAGGTCGGCACGGCCCGCGCCCTCGCACATCGCCTCGGCCACCTCGAAGCCGTCCGCGCCGGGGCCGGGCAGGTCGCGGGAGACGACCAGCAGGCCGGGCGTGTCCTCCCCGAGCAGCGCCAGGGCGGCGGCGCCGTCCGCGGCGGTGCGCACCGTACGGCCGGGCAGCGCCCGGCCCAGCAGCCGCCGCCACCGCTCGCGGTCCGCCTCGCGGGCGTCCACCACCACCGCGGGGTCGGTCGGCCCCGGCGGCCGCAGCTCGCGCAGCGCCTGGCCCAGATCGGGGCCGCGGACCGGCCCGTAGAGCAGGAAGGGGGTGTGGCGCAGCGCCGGGTGGTCGTGGAGCCGCTGGACGGACGACCACTCCTGCGGCCGGGCCCCGCCCGCGTCCCAGACGACCGCGGCCGGCCTGTCCCGCTCGACCAGGGCGGCCGGTTCGTCGTCCGGGTCCAGCCGGCGCAGCCGCAGTCCGCACTGCCGGGCGAGGGCGACCACCTCCGGAGGCGGCCCGGCCGCCGCGGCGACCAGCACGGTGGCGGCGCCCGGCGCGGGACCGGTGGCGGGGCCCGCGGGCTCCACCGGGGTGGGCAGGGGCAGGTCCAGCCGGAAACCGCCGCCCGCCCGGTCGCGGTCGTAGGAGACCGAGCCGCCGTGCAGGGCGGCCAGCCGCCGGGCGACGGCCGGGCCGAGCCGCGTGCCGGGCTCCCCGGCGGCGAAGGGCTGGAAGAGCTGCTCCGTCTCCCCGGGCTCGACGCGCAGGCCCGCGGAGAGCACCCGGACCCGCAGCCCGTCCGGCCGAACGCCGACGGTCAGCCGCAGCCGGTCGCCCTCGCCCAGCCGGGCGGCCACCGCGGTCAGCAGGTTGAGGACGATCTGGCGCAGCCGGACGGGGTCGGCCCGGACGGCCGGGAGGCGGCGGGGCAACTCGAGCTGCCAGTCGGTGCCGGCCGGGCGGGACCGCACGGCGTGGTGGAACGCCTCCAGGAGCACCGGCCGGGGATCCAGCAGCCGCCGGGCCAGGTCGAGCGTGTCGGCCTCGGCACGGGACAGGTCCAGCAGGTCGTCGATCAGCCGCAGCAGGCGTACGGCCTCCTCGTGCGCACGGCGCAGCGTGGTGCCGGCGTCCGTGGCGGGACCGGCCTCGGCCGCGGCGGCCCGGGTGTGCCGCAGGAGCGTCTCCACCGGGGTGCGCAGTTCGTCGGTGGCGTTGTCCAGCAGCCGGGTCTTCAGACGGCTGGCCCGCTCGGCGGCGTCCCGGGCGCGGCGCACCTCGTCGAACAGGCGGATGCCCTTGAGCGCCGCGCTGAGCTGGTCGCCCAGCGCCCGGTAGAGCGCGCCCCGGCCGGCCGCGTCCGGCCCGGACCCGCCGTCGAACAGGGCCAGGCCCAGTTGCTCGCCGCCGATGTGGAGCGGCTCGGCGACCAGGGTGAACCGGTGGCCGTCCGGCAGCAGTGAGTCCGGCAGCAGCAGCTCGGCGGGGTAGGGCCCGGCGTACGGGTCCGGCCGGGGGCGGGGGCGTTCGCCGTGCGCGGGCACCACCCGGGCCAGGACCGGGCCGGTGCCGTCCGCGGGCCGTCCGCCGTTCTCGTGGAGCACCAGCCGGCAGTCCGGCACCCCGGTCTCCGGCAGATGGCGGGCCAGCGCCCCGGCGAGCGCCGCCGTGTCCACGGCGGTGGTCAGCGCGGTGCCCAGCTCCCGCAGCCGCCGGGCGGTCTGCTGCTCCGACCAGCGCTCGTACTCCAGCAGCCGGTGGGACCTGCCCGCCACCAGCAGCCGCGCCTGGCCCAGCAGCCGCTCGGCGCGGGCCCGCCGCCCGGCGGGCAGCCGGGGAGCGGCCGACTCCCGGGCGTGCAGCAGCGCGCGGTCCCAGTCGGCGGCGTCCCCGGCGGTACGGACCCGCTCGCCGGTCAGCCGCTCGACCAGCCGCAGGAAGGCGCCACCGGATCCCCCGCCGGGTTCCGCCGCGAGATCCGCGCGCAGCGCCGCGGACAGCTCCGCGCCCTGCCCCGGCAGCCCCGGGAAGAGTTCCCCCGACAGCCCGCCGGAGGGACCGCCGGACGAGCCGCCGGACGGTTCCGGTCCGCTGCCCGGTCCGTCCGGCTCGTCCGGCCCGTCCCCCTGGGCGACCAGCGGCGAGTGGCACCCGCAGGAGCGGCGGACGACGAGGGTGCCCGGCACCGCGCGGCGCGCGGGGGGCGCGGTGCCCCGCAACCGGGCCAGCAGGGTCTCCACGGCCAGTTCGCCGAGCTCGGCGAAAGGGAGGGCCACCGAGGTCAGCGGCGGATCGGCCGGCCGGGCCTCCGTCGAGTCGTTGAAACCGACCACCGCCACGTCCTCGGGCACCCGCACCCCGCGTCCGGTCAGGAAGCGCAGGGCGTCGGCGGCCAGGATGTCGCTGCACGCGACCACCGCGTCGAAGTCGCGGCCCGGGCGCAGCCCCCGGACGTCGGCCAGCACCCGCATCGCCGCCGCCCCGGCACCGCCGCCGAAGTCCGCCGCGGCGACGACCAGCGAACCGTCCCCCCGCACGTGGTGCCGGGCCAGGGCGTCGGTGTAGGCGCGGTAGCGGTCCCGGGAGACCGGGTTGGCCAGCGGACCCCGTACACAGGCGAGCCGGCGGCGGCCGTGCTCGCGCACCAGATGACCGACGGCCGCCCGCATGCCCGCCCGGCTGTCGAGCCGCAGGGTCTCGTGGCCGGGCAGTTCTCGGTTGAGGCTGACGACCGGCAAGCCCGCCAGCCGAGCCACCAGCCCGGCGGCCCGCTCGTCCTCCTCGGCGGCGGCGGGCAGGCCGAGGGTGGAGGTCCAGCAGATGACACCGTCCAGCCGCGCGGGGCCCACCAGGTCGTACAGCGCGGTGCGCGGCGCACCGGCCGGGCTCAGCGGCCCGCCGGGGAAGCACACCAGGCTGACGTCGTGGCGCTCGGCCGCCGCCAGCACCCCGGACCACAGGGTGGCGCCGACCCCGAGGTGGATGTTGGCCGTGACCAGCCCGATGACGGGCCGCCCCGTGGCCCGCCTCCCGCCGTCCGCCCGCCGCACCGGTACGGGCCCGTGTTCCGCCGTAGGAGCCATGGGAGCCTGCCTCGCTCGTCGCTCGAAGAAGCCCCCCTTGCCGTGTGCGACACCCTCACCGGGCCGGAGGACCATAGCGGCGGGTGCGCGTCCGGGCAAGACAGACGGTGCGCCTGCCCTGCCCGGACGGTGTGCGGTTCCGGCGGTCCGTGCCGCGGGTCTGCCGTCAGATCTTCCCGACGCCCGCGCCCGCCGTCACGATCGACTTCACGTTCGCCGCGTTGTCGGCGGTGTAGCCGTACGGGATGGCGGCGACGGAGCCGCCGGTCTCGCCCCGGCCGGAGTTGACGAAGTGGTTGTTCCTGGCCTGGAGGGAGCCGGGGTCGGAGGAGCCCTCACCGAGGTGGAAGGGGTCCTCGACGTTCTCGAAGTAGTTGCCCTCCACCAGCACGCCGGCGTTCTCGGTGGAGGCCACGCCGTAGCTGCCGATGTCGCTGTAGTAGTTGTTCAGCACGTGGACGGGGTTGCCGAAGCGCACCCGGGGGTGGCGCTGGTTGGTGCCGTCGAACCAGTTGTGGTGGTACGTCACCCGCAGCTTGCCGGAGTCCTCGCCGCCGTTTCCGTCGGAGTGGCCGAGCAGGAAGCTCTTGTCGTGGTCGTGCACGCGGTTCCAGGACACGGTGATGTTGTCCGAGGCCCGCTTGATGTCGATGGCGCCGTCCTTGGCGCCGGAGATGTCGTTGTGGTCGATCCAGACCCGGGTGGCGTACTGGACGTTGATCGCGTCGTCGTTCGACCCGGAGAACGTGAGGTTCCGGATGATCACGTTGTCGGCCTTGCTGACGTTCAGCCCGCTGCCGGTGATCCGTCCGGCGGTGCCCACCCCGATCACGGTCTTGTTCGACGCCACCTTGGTCATGCTGCTGAGACTGACGGTGCCGTTCACCTGGACCACCAGCGGCTCGCTGCGCTGCACGGCCTCGGCGAACTGGCTCGCGTTCGACACGGTGACGGTGGCACCGCCCGCGCCGCCGGTGGTGCCCGCGCCGAAGCCGATGGGCTGGTTAGCCGCCAGGGGGCGCGGCACCCGCGCGTCGTTGCCGGTGTGCCCGGTCTCCGCGGCCGAACCGCTGAACGCGGTGACGCCGGTGAAGGCCACCGCGGCGGCCGTCACGGCCGCGGAACTGATCAGTCTGAACCGTGCGCTCGTCCTGCGCATGGGGTACTCCGTCCGGTGAGGGGGGATTTCCTGGGCACGCATGCGTGAGTACGTGCTGGTCCGCGCGGCGACTCGGTTCGAGGGTAGGAAGATTCCTGTGGACGATGCCGGGGACCGTGTGGACTATGGCGCGCACCCGCCGGAGCCACTCCGCGGACCGAACCACGGGCGGGCGCGGAAAAGGACCAGCCGCGGGTGAGAGGGCTGGACAGCGCCCGAGATCCACAGCCCCGGCCCGTCCGGCCCACCGACTGCTTATCCTTGTGGCCATGACCGCCCAGCCTCCAGAGCCCTCCCCCCGCCACGTTCCGTCAGGAGAGCTCCGCGCCTCTCACGACGACCGGGAAGCAGTGGTGGAGCAGCTGCGCGATGCGGCCGCCGAGGGGCGGATCGATCCCGATGAGCTGGACTCGCGCCTGGAGCAGGCGCTGAAGTCCAAGACCTACGCCGAGTTGGCCGCCCTGACCGCCGACCTGCCGAGGGCCGATCCCCCCGAGAGCCGGCCGCCTTTGGTGCTCAAGGGCGGTCTGCACGGCGCGTCGCGAGGCCCCGGGCGCTGGGAGGTGCCCGGGCGCGTGATCGCCCACGGAGGTCTGGGAGGTGTGAAGGTCGACTTCACCCGGGCCGAGTGCCGCCTCTCGGAGGTGGCGGTGGAGGCGTACGGGGAGACAGCCGGTGTCACGATCGTCATCCCCGACGGCTGGACCGCGAACACCGGTGGCGTGGATCCCGGCATCGGCGTCCTGCGGGGCAAGACCACCCCCGACCGGCTCCCGGGAACTCCCCTGATCCGGCTCACCGGGTCCGGCGGCATGGGGGGAGTGGTCGTCCGCCACCCCAACCGCTGGGAGCGGCGCAAGCTGCAGGGCAACTCGGCACGGGGCCAGGTGTACTGATCCGCGGCAGTGTTCACCGAGGCCGTCGGGGTTCCCCTCGGTGGGTGCCCCAGCCCCGAAGGCCGAGGTGCCCACGAGGGAGAGCCCCGATGGACACCACACATGACGGACGCCCCATCTCCCCCGGGCACGCCGACGAGCGCGCCACGCTGGAGGGCCTGCTGGAGTTCTACCGCGCGACCCTGGCACGGAAGTGCTCGGGGCTCGACGACGCGCAGGTGCGCACGGCCTCGGTGCCGCCGTCGTCGATGACGCCGCTGGGCCTGGTCCAGCATGTGGCGCAGGTCGAACGCAACTGGTTCCAGCGGATGTTCGCCGGCCTGGACGTACCGCCGGTGTACGAGGACGCGGGCGAGGACGGTTTCGGCCTCGTCCCCGGGCGCGGGATGGACGAGGCGCTGGCCGTCTGGCGCGCGGAGGTCGAGCGGGGCCGCGAGCTGACCGCCGGCCGCTCGCTGGACGACACCGCGACGCTGACGGAGCGGTCGGCCGGGTTCTTCGGCTTCCGCGAGGTCTCGCTGCGCTGGATCCTGGCCTATCTGATCGGCGAGTACGCCCGCCACTGCGGCCACGCGGACCTGCTCCGGGAACGCATCGACGGCGCCACCGGACCCTGAACCACCTGTACGGCACCGCGCTCACACCACGCGGAGGGGCGGCCGCGCCGCCACCTGCGCACACCGTCTTCCCGGCCGGATCGCGCGGCGCCACACCCCAGCGGTCGGCCAGGACGTCCACCAGGAACAGACCGCGCCCCGGCTCGTCCTCGCCGGACGGCAGGGCCGGAGCGGCGGGTGGCCGGAGCGGCGGGTGGCCGGAGCGGCGGGTGGCCGGAGCGGCGAGGCGTCCGACACCTCGCCCCGCAGCAGCCCCGCCCGCACCTCGTACACGAGCCGCAGCCGGAACTCCCGGCCGGGTGCGTCACCGGAGACGCCACCGTGCCGTACCGCGTTGCCCGGCATAACGCCCCCACGGATGTCATCGGCCATGGCGGCTATCATCGCCCTATGACGATGAATGACGCGGAGGCCGATCCCATGGCCTCCACTTCCTGCGGAGCGCCGTCGGCGGCGGTCGCCCTGTTCCGTTCGCTGGGCGACCCGGCCCGGCTGGCGATCCTGCGCCGCCTCGCCGAAGGGGAGGCGCGGGTGACGGATCTGGTCGCCTGTGTGGGGCTGGCGCAGTCCACGGTCTCGGCGCACCTGTCCTGCCTGCGCGACTGCGGGCTGGTCACCTCCCGTCCCGTCGGCCGGGCCTCGCTGTACTCGCTGGCCCGTCCCGAGCTGCTGGACCTGCTGGCCGCCGCCGAGCAACTGCTCGCCGCCACCGGCGAGGCCGTCGACCTGTGCCCCGCCTACGGCACCCGCTCCGCATCCGAGGGGTCCGCCCGATGAGCACGACGCCCACCACCGGCACCGCGCCGGACGTGACCGGCCCGGCAGCGCACCGTGCGGTGCGCTACGCGAAGTTCACCATCGGATACAACCTCGTCGAGGGCGTCGTCGCCGTCTCCGCCGGTGCCGTCGCCGGGGCGGTGTCCCTGGTGGGCTTCGGCATCGACTCCGGCATCGAGGTCGCCGCCGCCACCGTGGTGCTGGTGCGGCTGCTCGCGGAGATCCGGGGCGGTGAACCGGACGAGGCCAAGGAACGCAAGGCACTGAAGTTCATCGCGCTCACCTTCTTCGCGCTCGCCGCCTATGTCACCGTCGAGGGCGTCCGCGGCCTCGTGGTCGGTGAGAAGCCCGACACCTCGCCCGTCGGCATCGCCCTGACCGGCCTGTCGATCGTGGTCATGCCGTGGCTGGCCCGGGTCAAGCGCCGGGCCGGACGCGAGATGAACTCCCGGCTGGTGGTCGCCGACGCGTCCGAGACCAGACTGTGCGCCTGGCTGTCGGTGTCCACCTTCGCCGGGCTGCTCGCCTTCGCCGCCTTCGGCTGGACCTGGATCGACCCGGTCGCCGGATTCGTCATCGCCGCCTTCGCGGTCATGGAGGGCCGGGAGGCATGGGAGGGTGAGCTCGTCTGCGACGACGGCTGCGAGAACGACGAGGAGCCCGCCGCGAGCGGCACGGCGTCGTCGTGCCCGGACGACTGCGACTGACCGTCCCCGCCGCGACCGCGGCCCGCCGCCCCGGAGCGGGCGTCGAATAATCCCGTGCCGTTCCGTCGGTGCCGGTGCAGACTCGCTCCATGGCGGAGATGCGGGCGTTCCGGGACGCGGTCGGCGGCTGGGCGGCCGGCGGGTCCGGTGGGCCCGCGAGTGAGCTCGCCGCGCGGCTGGGGATACGGACGGCGGTGCTGCTGGAAGGGCTGAGCGACCTCGCGGCCGTCGAGGCACTGGCCGCCCGGCGCGGCCGGGACCTGGCCGCCGAGGGAGTGTGCGTCATGTCCATGGGCGGGGCGATGAACGTCGGCCGCTACGCCGCCCTCCTCGGGCCGCCCGGCCTCGGCCTCCGCCTGGCCGGGTTGTGCGACGAGGGCGAACGGCGCTTCTACGACCGTGCCCTGGAGCGGGCGCGGGCGCCGCGCCGGGGTTTCTTCGTGTGTGTGGCGGACCTGGAGGACGAGCTCATCCGCGCGCTGGGCACGGCGAGGGCCGAGGAGATCGTCCGGGCCGGGGAGGACTTCCGTGCCTGGCAGACCTTCCTGCGCCAGCCCGCACAGCACGGCCGGTCCCGGCAGCGGCAGTTGCGGCGCTTCCTCGGGACGAAGAAGGGCCGCAAGATCCGCTACGGCCGTCTCCTCGTCGACGCCCTCGGCCCCGAGCAGGCACCGGCCCCGCTCGACGACCTCCTCGCGAGCCTGTGAGATGGCGGGCGGGGAGGGCCGCCGTGACGGCAGCGGCCGAGTGCGGGTCGCTGACGAATCGGCCGGAGAGCGTTCCGGGCAGGCTCCCGCGGCAGCCTGTGCGAAGACCTTCTTGCCGGTGGACTGCCCTGCCCGATCGGCGGGTTGGGCAGCAGGCCGGCGGATCGGAGACACCGAAGGATGACCTCTCACCTCCACGCACTCTGTTTCGACGCGAACGACCCGCCCCTTCTCGCGCGCTTCTGGGGCGGTGTCCTGGGCCGGGAGCCGGCCGGCGACTCCTACGACGGCATCGTGCTCCCGCCGGGCGACGACACCGGATTCCGGATCCGTTTCCTTCCGACCCGGGAGCGGAAAACCGGCCAGAACCGGATGCACTTCGATCTGACGAGCACATCTCCCGAGGACCAGCGGGAGACGGTGGCGAGGGCGCTCGGACTCGGTGCCCGGCACATCGACATCGGCCAGCGCCCGGAGGAGGGTCATGTGGTGCTCGCCGACCCCGAAGGCAATGAGTTCTGCGTCAGCGAGCCGGGCAACGCCTTCCTCGCCGGGTGCGGGTTCATCGGAGCGCTCGCGTGCGACGGTTCGCAGGACGTCGGGTACTTCTGGAGCCGCGCGCTGGGCTGGCCACTGGTCTGGGACCAGGACCAGGAGACCGCGATCCGCTCGCCGCGCGGCGGCCCGAAGATCACCTGGGGCGGTCCGCCGCTGATGCCGAGGACCGGGAGGGAGCGGCTGCGTTTCGACCTCGTTCCGTCCGCCCACGGTGACCGGCGGGCGGAGGCCGACCGTCTCGTCTCCCTCGGGGCGACTCGGATCGACACCGGCCGGGAGGAGGCCGCCTGGACGATGATGGCCGATCCCGACGGCAACGAGTTCCGTGTCCTGCCCTCCCGGTGACGCGGCCGGTCCGGAGGCGGCCACCCGATGCCGAGGGGATTCTTCAAGGGGACGGAGTTCAGCGCTCCGGACCCGCCGGGAAGGTTCGCGGTGCTTGGATGGCGGGATGGAGATTCTGGTTCTGGGCGGAACGGCGTGGGTGGCCCGTGCCGCGCGCGATCCGCTGGGGCCGATGCTGGTTCCCGGCACACCGGCGGCACCGACCCAGGTGGTCGATGTGCGCGACCTGTCCGCCTGGCTGCTGGACGCCGCGGAGCGGGGGCTCACCGGCACGTACGACGCCGTCGGCCCGGTCGTCCCGTTCGGGGAGTGGATCGAACTGTCCCGTGCCGTCGGCGGGCACACCGGCCCGGTGGTCGCCGCCGACTCGGCATGGCTGCTCGCCCACGGCGTGGCCGAGTACATGGGACCGGAGTCACTGCCGATGTGGCTGGTCGAGCCGGGCTGGGAGGGGTTCTCGGCCCGGAGCGGGTCGGCGGCGCGCGCCGCGGGGCTCCGGCACCGGCCCCGGGCGGACCTGCTCGCCGACACGCTGCGCTGGGAGCGCGGGCAGGGCCTGGACCGGGCGAGGCGTGCCGGCCTCAGCGCCCGGCGCGAGCGGGAGCTGCTCGACGCCCTGGGCTGACGGCCGGGGCGCGTGTCCGGCGCCGGAGCCGTCCCGGGCCGAGTCAGTCGTCGCCGTCCGGGTCGTGTTCCGGCTGTCCGGTGGTGTGCCGGGCGAGTTGTACGGCGGACCCGGCGGCGGCCGGGTCCGGGGGGCCGTCCGCCGGGGTGGGCCCCACCTCGGGGAGCGGAGCGGCCATCACCTGTGCCGCGGTGGCCTCCGCCTCCTGCTCGAACCGGTCGCCCGGGTCGCTCACCCGCACCCCGTCGGGTCCGGCCGTGCCGTCCACCGGGCCCGAGTTCTGCTGGATCACATGGGCGAGCTCGTGCGCGAGCGTGTGGTCGTCGATGTCCTTCCGGCCGACGGCGATGTCGTTGCCCGAGGTCCAGGCGCTGGCCCTCAGCTCGGCCGCGGAGCGCTGGGCCACCGCGTCGGTGTGGATCCTGACAGCGGAGAAGTCGGCTCCCAGTCTGGTCTCCATCTCCGCACGCTTGGCGGGTTCGAGCGGAGTGCCGGGCGAGCGCAGCACCTCCTCGACCGAGGAGCGCTGCACCGGCGGCTGATGGCCGCACTCCGCACCGTGCCGGTGCTCCTGGTGCTCCTGGTGCTCCTGTCCCTGTTCCTGTTCGGCCAGCAGCTGGACCACCGCGGCGTTGCCGACCGCGCGTTGCAGCGCGGTCAGCGCGGCAGGGGACCGGGGGTGGGGCGTCGCGGCTTCGGGCGCCTCCTGCCGGACGGCCCGGCGCGGTCGGGACGAGGGGGCTCGGTCCCGGTGCGGGGCCGGTGCCTCGGACTTCTCCTCGAATCGCATGCGAGCAACCCTCCGCTCGGTGCCGCCGTCGCCCGGTCACCGGCCGGTGGCCCGGGGCCGCGTCGCCCGGGAGTGCGCACCGGGGCACTCGGGCCCACAGTGTCACCCGGGAGGGGGGCGCCTGTCGTTCCCCGAACGGGCAGTGTTTGTACTCGCTTTGACGGGTCTGTTCGACGCGGGGCGCCGTACCGCCGCGCCCCGCTCCTCAGGACCGCACCTGGATCAGCGCGTGGGTGCCACCGGTGCGCCAGCGGTGGCCGTGCGCGGCGTCGAGTTCGGTCTCCGTCCGCGCCTCGAGGCCGACGGCCACGTCGGACTTCAGCGTGCGCAGGGCGGCCACCGGTCCGGGGAAGTACGCGGTCCGCCCGGCGAACGGGGTGGTCGCGGGCCAGTGCCGGTCCCCCACCAGGCGGCGGTAGTTCAGGTCGCCCTTGACCACCGTCACGGTGGCCCGCCCGAACTCCTCGCGCAGGTCACCGGGCAGGCCGGCGTACGGCAGCGGGGCACAGAAGAAGGGGTGGGTGCGGACGGCGAGCAGGCCGCGCCCCATCGCCTCCCACAGCCGTTCGCCGGCCGCCCCGGCGGCGCCGCCGGACTCCCGCAGGCGGCGCAGGGCGTCGACCACGTCGGCGGTCGTGGCGTCGGAGACGTAGTACGGGTACGGCTTGACGTACAGCACGACGTGTCCGGCGTGCCGGTGACGCAGCAGGTGGTCGGTCAGAAGGAGGTCGGCGAGGAGTTCGCGTCCGGCGTTGTCCGCGACCAGGTGGACGGTGTTCGGCTCTCCGGCGGGCAGCAGCGACCACAGCGCCGCCGAGTCGTCCGCGACCAGCGGGGCGCCGGGGTGTCCGGGCCCGTCCGCCGCCTCGCCGTTGCCCGCGTCCAGGCGGAAGCCGAGGTCCGCGCGGTTGCCCCAGAGGCTGCCGTGGAGCAGTGCCCGGCCCCGCTCCTCGGCGGGGAGCGGGGCGAGCCGGTCGGGAGCGGCCAGTTCGGCAGCCGTCTCGCCGGTGCGCAGCTCGGCCAGTTTGAAGGGGCGGAACGGGTCGACGCCCTGCCAGGGGCCCGGTCCGAAGTATCCGACCGCTGCCAGGAGGCGGCGGTAGAAGAAGCTCTCCGCCCACAGGAACGGCACCTCGTACCAGGACCGGCCGGTGTGCTCGTCCAGTCCCCACTCCCGCCAGCGGTCCAGGTCGTGCGCGTCCGGGCCGAGGGGTTCGATCACGCCCTCGGCGCACTCCCCCAGCAGTGCGTCGAGCGCCCGGTGCTGTTCCGGGCCGTAGGGGAAGGCGGCGCGGACCTGCCCGATGAGCGCCGGGTGCCGTTCGGCCAGCACGCTCCGGGGGAAGGAGCCGGGCCGGTCACCGGTGATGACGGGGGCGTCGGCGGTCTCGGGCATGGTGTGGCGGTCCTCCGGAAACGGTGCTCGTCGGCAGTGTCGGAACTCGGGCTCGACGCGTGGCGGCCCCCACGGGAGTACGACTCGGTGGTGTTCTCAGTCCGGTTGCGGCCGAGGGTGGGCGAGGCGGGGCAGTCCGGCCTCGAGTTGCGCGAACGCCGACCGGGCCGCCGCGGTCGCCGCGAGGTGGAGCGCGGACGCGCTGGAACCGGCGGCGATCCGCTGCCAGTTGTCCCGCGCGAGGACGCGCTGGGTGGCGACGATCTGCCCGGCGGCCACCCGTGCCTCGGCGCTGCCGGCGGCCTCCCCGCCGAGGACGTCGGCGAGAACGCCGGCCAGAGCGGTTTCGTCCCGTTCCGCATGGGCGTGCAGGTGCGCCGCCAGCGAGGGCGTCGTGTACAGCAGCCGGTGGAGGACGAGCACGTCGGGATCGTCGTTCAGGCCGGTCGCCGGATCGCGCCGGGCCAGCCCGTCCAGGAAGTGGCGTCGCAGCGCCTCCAGCGGGGAGCACTCGGCAGGCCGCCGCGCGACCACTTCGGCGGCCTCGCCCTCGCGGTCGGCCAGCCGGTGCGTCACCAGGTCCTCCTTGGCCGGGAAGTGGCCGAGGACCGTCGGCTCGGGGATGCCCGCGGCCGCCGCGACATCGGCGACGGTCACCGGCTCGAAGCCCCTCTCCAGGAAGAGCCCGATGGCCACATCGGACACCCGCCGGCGTATCCGCTGTTCCTCGTGGTCTCTCGGTTCACTCGTCTCGCCCATGCCGGGAAGCCTACGCGGCGGCTCAGAGCGCCGCGGTGTCCCGGGAGGGCGCGCCCGTGCTGTGGCGGACCGTCAGGGCCGGAGCGGGAGCCAGGCAGTGCTCGACCGGGCGGCCCGCGGCCGCCTCGCGCAACTGACGGGCGGCCAGCGCGCCGTAGGCGGCGATGTCCCGGCGCAGGGCGGTCAGCCCGGGGTGGACCAGCTCGCACAGCGGGGAGTCGTCCCAGGCCACCAGGGAGACGTCCCCCGGGACGCGCAGCCCCAGGCTCTGGGCCGCGCTCAGTCCGGAGACGGCCATCACGTCGTTGTCGTACAGGATCGCGGTGGGCCGCTCGGCGCCCGCGAGCAGGGCGCGGGTGGCGGCGAAGCCGCGTTCGCCGCTGTAGTCGGCCTCCTCGCTCAGCGCGGTGACGCCCCGTTCGGCGGTCGCGGCGTCGAACGCCTCGGCGCGGATGAGAGTGTGGCGCAGGATGGCGGGGCCGGTCACGTGCGCGATCGAGCGGTGGCCGAGGTCGGCCAGATGGTCCACGGCGGTGCGCACCGCGACCGCGTCGTCGCTCCACACCGCGGGCAGGCCGCCGCAGTCGACGGGGGCGCCGATCACCACGGCGGGCAGCCGCAGTTCCTCCAGCGCGCTCACCCGGGGGTCGTCCACCCGCAGATCGACCAGGAAGACGCCGTCCACCTTGCGCTGCGCCCACCAGGCCCGGTAGGTCGCGGTCTCGGCGTCGGCGTCGGGCGCGACGGTGAACAGCAGGGAGGTGCCGTCGCCGGAGAGCTCGTCCTGGATGCCGGAGACCAGCTGCATGAAGAACGGCTCGATGCCCAGGGAGCGGGCCGGCCGGTCCACCACCAGCCCGAAGGCACCGGCCCGGCCGTCCGACAGCGCCCGGGCCGCGCTGTTGGGCTGCCAGCCCAGCTCGTTCGCGATGGCCAGCACCCTGGCCCGGGTCGCCTCCGACACGCCCGGGCGGCCGTTGAGGGCGAAGGACACGGCGCTCTTGGTCACCCCCGCGCGACGGGCGATGTCCACCATCGTGGGACGCTTCACCGGTACTCCCCCTCCCAGCGCGGCCACCAGCACACGGGCTCATCCTAGAGGGGCCGTTCGGGCCCGGAACACGGAAGGGGAGCGGCCGTTGTGCGTTCCGTGACGCCTCGGCGGCCGGTCCCCGCTCCCCGCCCCGGGCGGGCGGGACGGCGACGCGGCGGTGGTGTCCTGACATCACCTGCTTCCTCCGGGGTAGACGGCACAGCAGCAGAGCATTGATCGCCGTGTGCTCATCACCGAGGGCACACATGAGCACGTGGAGGAACCGTGGCGGGCCTTATGGGCAAGGCAACCAAGATCGCGGTGTTCGCCCGCACCCCGATGGGGCGCAAGCTGACCGCGAAGGCCAAGCAGCTCCTCTCCGGCTCCGGCGGACGTGCCGGGGCCGGCGGACGCGCCGGTGCCAGGCAGGGCGCGAGCAGGCAGCGGGGCTGGCGCGGACACCGCTGAGAGGCGCCGCACCGACGCATGCACGCCGCCCGCCGCCGCGGAAACGCGGCGGCGGGCGGCGCCTTCATGACGGCAGGATGGCGCGCATGGCAGACACAGAACCGGAGTACGGCCGCCCCGTCGTACGCGTCCTGCACACCGCCGAACTGGACGACACCGGCCGCGCGGCGGTGCGGACCCTGCTGGAGGAGGTCTTCGAGGGGGACTTCGGCGACCACGACTGGGACCACACCCTCGGCGGTGTGCACGCACTGGTCCTGGAGGGCGGAGGGGCCCCGGAGGGCGGGAGGGGCCGGGACGGCCGGGCGGCCGGTGAGCTCGTCGCCCACGGCGCGCTGGTCCAGCGGCGGCTGCTGCACGGCGGACGGGCGCTGCGGACGGGCTACGTGGAGGGCGTCGGGGTGCGCGCGGACCGGCGCGGGCTCGGTTACGGCGCCGCGGTGCTGGCGGCGCTGGAGAAGGCGGTGCGCGGTGCGTACGAACTGGGGGCGCTGAGTTCCTCCGAGGATGCCCTGGGGTTCTATGCGGCACGCGGCTGGCTGCGCTGGCAGGGCCCCACCCTGGCGCTCACCCCCGGTGGCGTGGTGCGTACCGGGGAGGACGACGGCGGGGTCTTCGTCCTGCCGGTGGCGGCCGGTGTGGACCTCGCCGGGGAGCTGGTCTGCGACTGGCGGGACGGGGACCTCTGGTAGCGCGTCCCGGCGGGCGGTCTCCGCGACCGCCCGCCGGACGATGCCGGGCAGCGGCCGTGCGGAGCGGCGGTCACGCGGTTTCCGCCCGATCTTCCGCACGACGGATTGTCCGCGACCGCTCCGGGTGTCATGCTCACATCGAACACGCGGCATAACCGGCGGTAACCTCCACAGCGGCGCCCCGAGGAGCGGATGTGAGCGATTCCCCAGCCCGGCGACCCGAACCGTCCGACAGCACCGCCGACGCACCCGATGCCCCGGCACGGCGGTCCGGCGGCAGCCGCCGGAGCGTCCTGCGCGCGGGTGCGGCCGGGCTCGGGCTGACCGGACTCGGCCTGACAGGCCTCCCGCCGGCCGCCGCCTCCGCCGTTACCGGCCGCACTGCGGATGATCCGGCGGACGCGACCCCCTACCTGGTGGGCCGGGGCATCGCGGACGCCACCGGCGAGGTGGCCGAGGTCGGCCTGATGGGCTACGGACGCACCGACCAGCAGGCCGAGGGACTGCACACCCGGCTGCGGGCCCGCGCCTTCGTCATCGCCGGCCGGGCGCCGGACGGCACCGCGGGCGAGCGGGTGGCGCTCGTCGTGGTCGACTCCCCGATGATCTTCTCCAGCGTGCACCGGGCGGTGCTGGCCCGGCTCGCCGAGCGGTACGGCGACCTCTACACCGACCGCAACACCATGCTCACCGCCACCCACACCCACGCCGGTCCGGGCGGCTACTCCCACCACCTGCTCTACAACCTCACCACGCTCGGCTTCCACGCGAAGACCTTCGACGCCGTCGTCCGCGGCATCACCGAGGCCGTCTCCCGGGCCCACGCCGACCTCGCCCCCGCCGAGCTGTCCCTGTCCCGCGGCGAACTGCGCGGCGCGAGCGCCAACCGCTCCCGCGCCGCCTTCGACCGCAACCCCGCCGACATCCGGGAGCACTTCCCCGACGCCGTCGACCCGCTCACCACCCTGCTGCGCGTCGAGCGCGGAGGGCGGTTGGTGGGGGCCGTCAACTGGTTCGCCACCCACTGCACCAGCATGTCCGACGACAACCGGCTGGTCAGCGCCGACAACAAGGGCTACGCGGCCTACCACTGGGAGCGCGAGGTGGCCGGCGCCGACTACCTCACCGGCACCACCCCCGGGGTGGTCGCCGCCTTCGCGCAGACCAACGCCGGGGACATGTCCCCCAACCCCGACCTGACCCCGCCCGCCACTCCCGAGGACTTCGAGCGCACCCGCCGCAACGGCCTGCTCCAGTACGAGGCCGCGGCCCGTCAGCTGGAGCGCCCCGGCACCCGGCTGTCCGGCGGGGTGGACTCCCGGCTGGTGTACGTGGACCTCTCCGACGTCACCGTCGCACCGGAGTTCACCGGCGACGGGCGCACCCACCGCACCGCGAAGCCCGCGGTCGGCGCGGCCATGGCCGCGGGCAGCACCGAGGACGGCCCCGCGTTCCCGGGCTTCGCCGAGGGCGAGAACCCGCTGTGGGACGCGGTCTCCCACTCGGTGGTCTACACCGTCTCCCCCGAGCTGCGCGACGCCCACGCCCCCAAGGCGATCGCCGTGCCCATCGGGGAGATGAACCGGATCCACCCCTGGGTGCAGGAGACCGTCCCCGTCCAGCTGATGAGGATCGGGCGGCTGCACCTGATCGGCGTCCCCGGCGAGGTCACCGTCGGCGCGGGTCTGCGGCTGCGCCGCACCGTCGCCGCCGTCACCGGCTCGGACCTGGACGACGTGCTGGTGGCGGGCTACGCCAACGCCTACTTCCACTACGTCACCACCCCCGAGGAGTACGACGCCCAGCACTACGAGGGCGGCAGCACCCTCTTCGGCCGCTGGCAGCTCCCCGCCCTCCAGCAGACGGCGGACCGGCTGGCCCGCGCCCTGCGCGACGGTACGGAGCTGCCCGCCGGCACTCCCCCGCCCGACCTCTCCGGCGCCGCGCTCTCCCTCCAGCCGCCCGTGGTGCTGGACGCCCCGCAGCCCGGCCGCTCCTTCGGCGACGTGCTGGCCCAGCCGCCCGAGAGCTGCCGCCGGGGCGAGCGGGTGACCGCCGCGTTCACCGGCGCCCATCCGAACAACGACCTGCACCGCGGCAGCACCTACCTCCGTGTGGAGCGGGCCGAGGGCGGCACCTGGCGCACCGTCGCCGACGACGGCGACTGGTCCACGGCGCTGCGCTGGCAGCGCGACGGGATCGCCGCCTCGAAGGTGACGGTCACCTGGGACGTCCCGGCCACCGCCGCGCCCGGCCGTTACCGCGTCCGCTACCACGGCGACGCCAGGACCCTGCTGGGCGGCGTCCGCTCGTTCTCCGGCACCACGCGCCCCTTCGCCGTCCTGGCGTGATCCCCGGCCAATCCGCATCCCACCGGCTGTGGCGCCGGGCCCCGCAATATGCTTCGTTGTCCGCGCGGGCTCTTGTCGCGGGACGACGGCGGAGGGTGGGGAGCGGTGGAACGGCTGACGGACACGGCCGGGGCGCAGACGTTCCGGGGCAGGGCGATCGGTGGCACCGACCGCGCGGCCCGGGGCCGCGACAGCGCCCTCCTGCTCCTCGTGGAGGACGACGCGGGGGACGCGCTGCTGGTCGAGGAACTGCTCTCCGACTGCGGGCTGGAGGCCGAGCTGACCTGGTGCCGGACGGTGGCGGAGGCGCAGGAGGTGCTGGCCGACCGGACCGGGTCCGTCTGCGTCCTGCTGGACCTGCACCTGCCGGACGCCCAGGGCTTCGACGGGGTCACCCGGATCCTGGCCGGGGCGCCGCACGCGGCCGTCGTGGTCCTCACCGGGCTGGCCGAGAGCGAGGCCGGGCTGGCCGCCGTCGCCGCGGGCGCGCAGGACTACCTGGTCAAGGGCCGGCTGAACCCGGAGCTGCTCAACCGGGCCGTCCGCTACGCCCTGCAGCGCAAGCAGGTCGAGCAGGCGGCCTCCGACCTCCAGGCCGGCCGGCTGCGCGCCCAGGAGAACGCGCGGCTGGAGCGCGGTCTGCTGCCGGTCCCCCTGCTGCACACCGACGAGGTGCGGGTGACCGCCCGGTACGAGCCGGGCCGCACCCAGTCCCTGCTCGGCGGGGACTTCTACGACGTGGTGCAGACCCCGGACGGCACCGTGCACGCCGTGATCGGCGATGTCTCCGGGCACGGCGCGGCCGAGGCCGCGCTGGGGGTGTGCCTGCGCGTCGCCTGGCGTACGGCGGTGCTGTGCGGCACCACCGGGCCGGAGCTGGCCCGGCTGCTGGAGCAGATCGCCGTGGCCGAGCGGTCGGAGGCGGAGGTGTTCGCCACCCTCACCGCGCTCGCCCTGCCGCCCGGCCGCCGCTCGGTGCGCGTGGTGCGCGCCGGGCACCACGGCATGCTGGTCCGCTCGCGGGGCGAGGTGCGCTGGGAGGAGCCCAAGGGCGGTCCGGCGCTCGGCCTGGTGCCCGGTGCCTCCCACTGGGTGGAGAGCACCCTGCCGCTGCCCGCCGACGCGGCCGTGGTGCTCTTCACCGACGGACTGTTCGAGGGCCGGGTACGGTCGGACCGGCGGCTCGGCGAGGAGGGACTGCTGGAACTCGCCCGGCGCCATGCCGCCCTGACCGCCCGTGCCTTCGTCGACACCCTGGTGGACGAGGCGACCGCGGCCGCCGCCGCGTACGGCGGTCTCGCCGACGATGTCGCCGTCGTCCAGCTGGGCTGGGGGGAGTCCGCGTCGTGAGGCGGGCCTCCGCGGCGGCGCGGGAACGGCGGGCGGCACGGGAGCCCGGAGAGCCCCGGGAGCCCCGGGAGCCCCGGGGCACAGACCGCGGCCTGGTCGGACGGCTGACCGTCCAGGACTGGGTCCGTCTGGTGCTGTCGGTGATGCTGCTGCTGGTCATCGGCTGCGCGGTGGTCGGCGCGGAGCTCCTCTCCCGCACCGTGGCGCGCTCCGACGACCTGGCCGGCCGCGTCCAGCCCGCGCAGAGCGCCGCCTCCCAGCTCCAGGCGGCCCTGCTCGACCAGGAGACCGCGGTGCGCGGTTACGCGCTCAGCGGGGACGAGCAGTTCCTGGAGCCCTATGACCAGGGCGTCCGCGAGGAGCGGCGGCTCCTCGCGGAGCTGCGTCCCCTGGTGACCCCCGACCGGGAGCTGGCCGACGACCTCGCCGCCGTGTCGGGCGGCGCGCGGCAGTGGCGGCGCATGCAGGCCGAACCGCTGATCGAGCGGGTGCAGCGCGGCGAGGACATCAGCCGGGACGGTCAGGCACTGCAGGAGAGCCGCCGGCAGTTCGACGGGCTGCGCGCCCTGTTCGACGTCCAGAACCGGCACTTCGACGAGGCCCGCGACGCCGGGCGGGCCGAGCTGCTCAGGATACGCCGGCTGCGGGACTGGACCTTCGGCGTCATGCTGGCCGCCTTCATCGGGACGGGCGTCGCACTGGCGGTGCTGCTCAACCGCATGGTGGAGCGCCCGCTGCGCAGACTGCGCGTCGCCTCGCGACGGGTGGCCGGCGGCGCGTTCGAGCAGCGGATCCACTCCCACGGCCCCTCCGATCTGCGGGCCGTGAGCGCCGCCGTGGAGGACATGCGGCGGCGGATCGTCGACGAGCTGGAAGCCACCCGCTCCCGCGAGGAACTGCTCGCCCGGCAGACCGCCGACCTCGACGCGCAGGCCTCCGAGCTGCGCCGCTCCAACGCGGAGCTGGAGCAGTTCGCCTATGTCGCCTCCCACGACCTGCAGGAGCCGCTGCGGAAGGTGGCATCCTTCTGCCAGCTGCTGGAGCGGCGCTACGGCGAAGCGCTGGACGACCGCGGCAGGCAGTACATCGACTTCGCCGTCGACGGCGCCACCCGCATGCAGGTGCTGATCAACGATCTGCTGGCCTTCTCCCGGGTGGGCCGGGCCGGCGAGGATCCCCGGCCGGTGCCGCTGGACGCGGCGCTCGACCGCGCCCTGGCCAACCTCGCCGCCGCGATCGAGGAGTCCGGCGCCCGGATCGAGCGCCCCGACCGGCTCCCCGAGGTGATCGGCGACCCGACCACGCTCACCATGCTGTGGCAGAACCTGATCGGCAACGCGGTGAAGTTCCGCCACCCCGACCGGCCGCCGTGCGTCACCGTGACCGCCCGGGAGCGGGACGGCCGGTGGCTGCTGGGCGTGGCGGACAACGGCATCGGCGTGCCCCCGGAGTTCGCCGAGAAGATCTTCGTGATCTTCCAGCGGCTGCACAGCCGGGAGGAGTACGAGGGCACCGGGATCGGGCTCGCCCTGTGCCGGAAGATCGTCGAGCAGCACGGCGGCCGCATCGAACTGGACACCGACCGCACCGAGGGCGCCCGGATCCTCTTCACGCTGCCCGCCGCCCGGCCTCCCGCACCGCGGCCCGAACCACCCTCGCGGTCCCCTTCCCCGTCCCGGCCCCCTTCCTCTGGAGCACCCGCGTGACCACCCCCGCCACCCCCATCGAGATCCTGCTCGTCGAGGACGATCCGGGAGACGTGCTCATCACCCGGGAGGCGTTCGCGGACAACAAGATCCGCAACGTTCTGCACGTGGTCCGGGACGGGCAGGAGGCACTGGACTTCCTCTACCGCCGGGGCAGGTACACCGACGCCACCCGCCCCGACCTGATCCTGCTCGATCTGAACCTGCCGAAGTACGACGGGCGGGAGGTGCTGGCCCGGATCAAGTCCGACCCTGAGCTGTGCGTCATCCCCGTCGTGGTGCTGACCACCTCCTCGGCCGAGGAGGACGTGCTGCGCAGCTACCGGCTGCACGCCAACGCCTATGTCACCAAGCCGGTCGACCTGGAGCAGTTCATCTCCGCGGTCCGCCAGATCGACGAGTTCTTCGTCACCGTGGTGCGGCTGCCGGGCCGCTGAGCGCCGCCGGGCGGGCCCGTCCGGCGGTTCACCCGGCCGGCGCGGCCCCGGCCTCCGGGACCTCCGGGCCCCGCAGGGAGCGCAGGCACCGCAGGAACTCGGCGCGGTGCAGCCCGGCGACCGGTGCCAGCAGGTCCGGGTGCCGCAGCAGGGGGGCGGCCCGGCGGTCGTACTCGTCGGGCGCGGTCAGCCTGCGGAAGTCGACGGCCAGGCCGCGGGCGTGCTCGCCGCGGGAGGCGGCGGCCGCCGCCTCCCGCGCCAGCCGGGGCGAGGTCAGCAGACAGGCGGCCCAGCTCGCCAGGACCTCGTCCACCCAGGTGCGCCAGGCGTCCCCGTCGTCGCCGGGGTCCCGGGGCGCGGGGATCCACGACAGCCCGGCGGCCTCCTCCGCCCGCTCCCCGGTCTCCGGCGGCGCCGAGCCGGTGATCCGGTCCAGCCGCCGGGCGCCGCCCGGTCCCGCCACCGCGACCAGCGCGGCGTCCAGCGGGGTCGGGTAGCGCAGCCAGGCCGCCACGGTGACGGCCTGGCGTGCCTGGGCCTCGGCCAGGGCCGCGCTGAAGACGCCGCCGGCGGTGGGGTAGGACCGGACCAGCCACCGGGCGGTGGCGGCTATGACGGAGGACAGTTCATCAGACACTTTGGTCCCGCATTCGGAAGGGCAGGTTCCGGATTTCGATGGTAACCGGCCCCGTCCGGGCCACCGGGCCGGTTCCGGCGGCGGCCCCGCCGCGGGCAGGCACCACCGCCGTTGGCATGGTACGGCGGCGGACCCGGAGGAGGACACGAGCCGGAACGGGCTGCCGCGGCACCGCCGGAAGCCGGAACGGCCGGATCCCCGCAGGCGGTTCGGCGGGCGGCGGGACCGGCGGCGGCCCGCCTCCGCGCGGGAGTACGGAGGCGGGCCGCCGAGTGGCGTTCCTCACAACCCGCGCAGCCCTCGCCGGTCCCGCCCGCCGGGGTCCCGTCCCGCCGCCACGCGCGGCCGGCGGCACCGGAGTGCGCCGCACCGGCGGCACGCTCCCGGCGCCGCGCGGTCCGAAAGCCGTCTCACCCCCTCAACACGCCCTGGGCTACCGTGATTTCGGGCAGCCCTGGCGGAGAATGACGGGCACGACCGGACGCGGCGGACAGCGACTGACGGATACGGACGAACGTGGCGGGCGACAACGGCGGAGGGAGAACTGCCGGTGAACTGCACCACGTGCGGCGCCAAGGTGATACAGGGCCCCGACGGGCGCTGGGCCTGCGGCAACTGCGGGGCGAGCGGATGACCCCCTTCCCCTCGGAGGTCCCCGCCCACGACGTCGCCCTGATGCACTGCGGCCAGTGCGGATGGGCGGTCCAGGAGGGGCCGCTGGGCGGCTATGTGTGCACCCAGTGCTTCCACACCGTCGAGCCGCCCACCGGTCTCCTCGGCGACTGAGCCGCGTCCCGGGCGGTCAGTCCCGCACGGCGCGGCCCTGCGGCGGCACCTCCTCGTCCACCGGGACCGGGCCGGGCGGGGTGCCGTCACCGAAGGGCCGGCCGCCCAGTTCCGCACGGTGGTGCGGGGTCAGCCAGGCGGACAGGTCCGGGCCGAGCGGCACGATCTGCGTCGGGTTGACGTCGGTGTGCACCTGGTAGTAGTGGCGCTTGATGTGGTCGAAGTCGATCGTGTCGCCGAAGCCCGGGGTCTGGAACAGGTCGCGGGCGTAGGCCCACAGCACCGGGTCCTCGCTGAGCTTGTTGCGGTTGCACTTGAAGTGGCCGTGGTAGACCGCGTCGAAGCGGACCAGCGTGGTGAACAGCCGCACATCGGCCTCGGTGATGCTCTCCCCGACCAGGTAGCGCCGGTCGGCCAGGCGCTCGGAGAGCCGGTCCCAGCAGGCGAACAGGTTCCGGCAGGCCCGCTCGTAGGCCCGCTGGGACTTGGCGAACCCGGCCAGGTAGACGCCGTTGTTGAGGTTCCGGTAGACGTCCTCCATCACCGTGTCGATCTCGTCGCGCAGCGGCTCGGGGTACAGGTCGGGCGCCCCCTCGCGGTGCAGCGCGGTCCACTCGGTGGCGAGGTCGAGGGTGATCCGCTGGTAGTCGTTGGTGACGACCTTCCCGCTGGGGACGTCGACGATCGCCGGGACGCTGATCCCGCCGTCGTAGCCGGGCTCGCGGGCCTGGTAGGCCTCGGCGAGGAAGGCGATGCCCAGCACCGGGTCCCGGCCGTCCGGGTCGAGGGTGAAGCGCCAGCTCCGCTCGTCCTGCAGGGGGTCGGTGACCGCCAGCGAGATCGCGTCCTCCAGGCCGAGGAGCCGCCGGACGATCAGCGAGCGGTTGGCCCAGGGACAGGCCCGGCTGACCACCAGCCGGTACCGTCCGGCCTCCGCCGGCCATCCCTCCCTGCCGTCGGCCGTGATGCGGTCCGTGAAGTGGCTGGCGGACCGCTTGTACTCGGTTGTCGTGCTGCCGGGGTTACCGACTGTGGTGGTCATCGTGCGGCCTCCCGTCCGGGTGCGGAACGTGGAACCGGACGGGTACCCCGGTTCCGCGTTTCGGCACCCGCGAACCGGCCCGCCGGGACCGGATCAGCCGCTCTCCGCCGGTCCCGCCGCTTCGGGCGCCCGGCGCGGCGCGCCCCGGTAGGTGCCGAACTGCCAGCGGTTGCCCTCCGGGTCGCGCACGGCGAAGTCGCGGGAGCCGTGGTCGGTGTCGTACGGCTCGCGCACCACCCGTGCCCCGGCGGCCACCGCCCGGGCGAAGAGGGCGTCGGGGTCGGCGGTGACGACGTACGCGCCGAAGCTGCCCGGCTCCAGCGGCCAGGAGTCCCCGGCGCCGCCGCGCACCGAGCCCAGCATGATCCCGCCGCCCTCCGGCCAGGACAGTTCGGCGTGGTGGACGTGCTCCCCGTCCGTCATGACCAGGGTCTCGGCGAAGCCGAACGCGTCGGCCAGGAAGCGGATCAGCGCCCGCGCGTCACGGGCGCGCAGTGTCGGCCACACCTGGGGTGCCGGTGTCGTGCCGTCCATCGGTGCTCGTCCTTCCGAAGTGGGTTCCCGGCTCACCGGTGTCCGGTGAGCCCCTGCCCCTCCCACTCTTCCGTCGCGGCCGGCGGGGCGGCTTGTACGTTTCGGAACTCCTCCGCCAGCCAGCGGCTGGGCGCGCAGCCGGCCAGGGCGCGGAACTCCCGGGCCAGATGGGCCTGGTCGAAGTAGCCGGTCCCGGCGGCCAGCCCGGCCAGGTCCAGGCCGCGCGGCGGGACGCCGGGCCGGGCCGCGTCCGGAGGGACGTCCCGCCGTACGGCCCGGACCGCCAGCAGCCGGCGCGCCCGGTCGAAGCGGACCACCCGGGCCGCGGCCCTGGGCGTCAGTCCCGTCTCGGCGCGGAAGCGGGCGGTGAGGTGGCGGGCGCTCCAGCCGGTCTCGGCGGCCAGCGCCGAGACGGCCACGGCACCGGCCGAGGACAGCAGCCGGTGCCAGGCGTGGGCGACCTCCGGCGGCGCCTCCGGCGACACGGCCGGTGCCCGCGGCGCGGACCGCAGCAGCCGCGGCAGCAGCCGGTCCAGTACGGCGAACCGCTCCGGCCAGGTGCCGGCCCGGCGCAGCCGGTCGTGCAGCTCGGCGCAGCGCGGGCCGAGCACGGCGTCGGCCGGGAGGTCGGTGTGCGCGAGCTCGCCGGCCGGCACGCCGAGCAGGGCCCGTGCGCCCAGCGGGCCGAGCGCCAGCTGCACACCGGACTGCCGGCCGGGGTGGGTGATCAGGGTGGGGGCCGTGTGGAGGCCGCCGAGCAGCGTGTCGTAGTCGGTCGGCGGACGCCGGGGATCGCTGTGCCCCGCCACGGTGAGCCGGTCGTCCAGGGTGAGGATCAGCGTCAGGTACGGGGAGGGCAGGCCGCAGTGGCGGGCCGGCGCCAGGCCGGCCTGGCGGTAGCCGGTGTACCAGGCCACGTACGGGCGCAGCGGGGCGGCCGGGCGGCGGCGTACGTACTCGTCGACGGCCCCGCCGGCCGGTCCGGTCGCTCCTTCCGCACGGTCCACGCCTCCCAGTATCGGCCCGGCCGGCGCACCGGGCCGCGTGCGGCGCCGGCCGGGCGCGCCGGGCTCAGCCGAGACCGAGGGAGGCGAGCTGCTGCTCGAACGGGACGACGGTGCCCGCGTCCGGCTCCTCCCCGCCGTCCGCCCCCGCCGGGCGGGCGGTCCGGGGCCGGGCCCGGGCCAGGTCCGCCAGTTCCCCGGCGGCCCGTTCGATCCGGGCGGCCAGCTCGCCCTCGGGCCCGCCCCCGCCGCCCCAGTCCCCGGACGCGGCGTAGACGGCGGTGGGCACGGTGATCGCCCCCAGATAGGCGAACAGCGGGCGCATCGCGTGCTCCAGGACGAGGGAGTGCCGCGGTGTGCCGCCGGTCGCGGCGAGCAGGACCGGCCTGCCGCGCAGCGCGGTGTTGTCGATCACGTCGAAGAAGGACTTGAACAGTCCGCTGTAGGAGGCGGTGAAGACCGGGGTGACCGCGATCAGCCCGTCCGCCTCCGTCACCACCGCGATCGCCTCGCGCAGGGCGGGGCCGGGGAAGCCGGTCACCATGTTGTGGGCTATGTCGGTGGCCAGGTCGCGCAGCTCGACCACCCGCGTCTCCACCGGGCGTTCGCCGTCCGCCGGCCGCCGCTCGGCGGCCCGGGCCAGCCGGTCGGCCAGCAGACGGGTGGCGGACGGGCGGCCGAGGCCGGCCGAGACGGCCGTGACGCGGATGGGTTCCATGAGTGGCTCTCCTGCGGGTGCTCCCGTGCGGTCACGGGACGGACGGACAGTACGGGTGCGGTACGGGCGGGCGCCGGACGGCGTCAGACCGCGGACTCGGCCCCGGCCCCGCGGCGGGCGACCAGGGCGGCATGGGTGGGAGCGGCGGGCACGTTCGCCGGGCGGCCGGCGGCGAACTCCTCGCGCAGCACGGGCACGACCTCCTCGCCGAGCATGTCGATCTGCTCCAGCACGGTCTTCAGCGGCAGTCCGGCGTGGTCCACCAGGAACAGCTGGCGCTGGTAGTCGCCGGCGTACTCGCGGAAGGCGAGGGTCTTCTCGACGACCTGCTGGGGGCTGCCCACCGTGAGCGGGGTCTGCTCGGTGAACTCCTCCAGCGACGGACCGTGGCCGTAGACGGGCGCGTTGTCGAAGTACGGGCGGAACTCACGGACGGCGTCCTGGGAGTTGCGCCGCATGAACACCTGGCCGCCGAGGCCGACGATCGCCTGCTCGGGGGTGCCGTGGCCGTAGTGGGCGTAGCGCTCCCGGTACAGGGCGACCATGCGCTCGGTGTGGTCCTTGGGCCAGAAGATGTTGTTGTGGAAGAAGCCGTCGCCGTAGTAGGCGGCCTGCTCGGCGATCTCCGGGCTGCGGATCGAGCCGTGCCAGACGAACGGCGGGACGCCGTCCAGCGGCCGGGGGGTGGAGGTGAAGCCCTGCAGCGGGGTGCGGAAGCGGCCCTGCCAGTCGACGACGTCCTCGCGCCACAGCTTGTGCAGCAGCGCGTAGTTCTCGATGGCCAGCGGGATGCCCTGGCGGATGTCCTTGCCGAACCAGGGGTAGACCGGCCCGGTGTTGCCGCGGCCCATCATCAGGTCGACCCGTCCGCCGGCCAGGTGCTGGAGCATCGCGAAGTCCTCCGCGATCTTCACCGGGTCGTTGGTGGTGATCAGGGTGGTGGCGGTGGACAGGAGCAGCCGCTCGGTGCGCGCGGCGATCCAGCCGAGCATGGTCGTCGGGGAGGACGGCACGAAGGGCGGGTTGTGGTGCTCACCGGTGGCGAAGACGTCCAGGCCGACCTCCTCCGCCTTGAGCGCGATGGCGGTCATCGCCCGGATGCGCTCGTGCTCGGTGGGCGTGCGCCCCGTGGTGGGGTCCGGGGTGACGTCACCCACGCTGAAGATCCCGAACTGCATCGCGCTCACGGTACTCACATCCTCGTCACGGACATTACTAGTTGATTGCTCAACTATCTCTTCGAACGGTCCTCCGTCCGGCCCTATTCCCCGGGCCCTGTTCCCGGCCTCCGGCCCCCGGTCACCGCACGAACCGCAGACCCACCACACCGGCGACGATCAGCAGCAGACACACCACACGTCCGGCCGTCACGGGATCGCCGAGCACGGCCATGCCGTACAGGGCGGCCCCGACGGTGCCGATGCCCACCCACACCGCGTACCCGGTACCGAGCGGAATGCTGCGCAGGGCATAGGCGAGCCCGCCCATGCTCAGCGCGAGCGCCACCAGGAACAGGACACTGGGCCAGAGCCGGGTGAACCCCTTCGAGGCGGCCAGCGCCCCGGCCCAGACCGCCTCCAGGACGCCCGAGACGATCAGTACGGCCCATGCCATGACGAGACCTCCGAGGTGATGCGGCACACGGCGGCGCACGTCCGCCGCCCGGACCATCCTCTCCCCGCCCCGCCCGGCACACCGGACCGGGGCACGGGCCCGCCCGCGCCCGCCCCATGCCCGGATGGTTACGGGGCACGTTGTGCGTACGGAGAACACGACCCGCCGAGGGAGGTCCCGGCATGCGCCACTACGCCGACCTGCACATCCACTCCCGGTACAGCAGGGCCTGCAGCCGCGCCCTCGATCTGCGGCAACTGGCCCGGTGGGCGCGGCGCAAGGGGATCACCGTCCTGGGCACCGGGGACTTCACCCATCCCGGTTGGGCGGCGGAACTGCGCGAGGAACTGGTGCCGGCCGAGCCGGGCCTGTTCCGGCTGCGGGACGAGACCGACCACGAGGTGCTGGAGACCCTGCCGCCCACCTGCCGCGGCCCGCTGCGGTTCACCCTCCAGACGGAGGTCGCCACCAACTACACCCGCGGCGGCCGGGGCCGCCGGCTCCACCACCTGTGCCACGTGCCCGGCTTCGAGGCGGTCGAGCGGCTCACCCGCGCCCTGACCCCGTACGGCGCCCTCGCCTCGGACGGACGGCCCGCCCTGGCGATGGACGCCCGCGACCTGCTGGAGGCCGTCCTGGCCGCCGGGGAGGGCGCCTTCCTCGTCCCCGCGCACATCTGGACCCCCTGGTTCGGTCTGCTGGGGTCGAAGTCCGGCTTCGACTCCGTGGCGGAGTGCTACGGGGATCTCACCGAGCACGTCTTCGCGCTGGAGACCGGGCTCTCCTCGGACCCGGAGATGAACTGGCGGGTCTCCGCTCTGGACCGCTTCCGGCTGGTCAGCCACTCCGACGCGCACTCGGCGCCCGCCCTGGGCCGCAACGCCACCGTGTTCGACACCGATCTCGACTACTTCGCGCTCCGCCGCGCCCTGGCCACCGGCGAGGGGTACGCCGGCACCGTGGACCTGTACCCCGAGGAGGGCAAGTACCACCTCGACGGGCACCGCGCCTGCGGCGTACGGCTGACCCCGGCCGAGACCAGGGAGCTGGGCGGCAGGTGCCCGGTGTGCGGCAGGCGGCTGACGGTCGGCGTCCTCCACCGGGTCGAGGAGCTGGCCGACCACCGGGCCGGCCGGCGGCCGGAGACCGCCGGCGAGCCGCTGAAGATCGTTCCGCTGCCCGAGATCGTGGGGGAGATCCTCGGGGTCGGTCCGAAGTCCAAGGCCGTGGGGCGCGCGGTCGACAGTCTGACCGCCGCGCTGGGACCGGAGCTCCCCCTGCTGCTGGAGGTGCCCCTGGAGAGACTGCGGGAGGCCGGTGAGCCGGAGGTGGCCGAGGCCGTCGGACGGCTGCGCGCCCACCGGGTGCGGCGCGAGTCCGGCTACGACGGGGTCTACGGCACGGTCTCCCTCGCCGCGGCCGAGACCGGGACCGAGCCCGGGACCGGCCGGCCCGTTCCGGCGGCCGGGGCCCGGCGGGGCGCCCGGTAGGCCGCGGGGAGCACCGCGGTCACCCGCGCCCTCACCGGCCTGTGGGACCTGCGGCAGGGCGGCCGGAGCAGGTGAGCCGCCCGGACCCCACCGGGCGGCTCCGGGTCGGCGGCGCCGACGCGTCGTCACTGTCCGTTCCCTCCCGGTCGTCGGGAGATCACAACGGCTGCTCACCGGAGGTGCGGACCGTCCACGGCGGGCCGCAGGTGCCGCGCATCTGGTAGAGAGCTCCGGCGTACATGATCCTGCTGTAGAACACGGCTCCGTCCGAGCAGACGACGTACGCCCGGACCGCGCCCGAGAAGACCGTGCAGGTGAAGTCGACGTGGTAGGCGGGAACCGAGACCCAGCGCTCGCACTCCCAGATCGCGTCAGCCCGGGCCGGCGCCTCGGCCGCCGGCGACTGCGCGAACCCCCGGGGCTCCGCGGCCTCACGCCCGTTCCCCGGGGCCGCGGAGGCCGGGCCGGGCACGCGAGAAGCACGCAGGCGAGTGCCGCGAAAGCGGCCAGTGACGATCTTAGGGCACCGGATCTCCTGGCAAGGGTCACCGGGTGGACCTTTCACTCGATTTGACCGGCTGACCACCGGCAGGAGCAACCACCGCGGACCCCGGGCCCGGCCGTCGCCGTCACTCCGCGAGAAAATCCCGCTGTGGGGCAGGGCCGGTTCGTCACATCCCGTGAACGCCCCGGCGAGCGGATCCGGAGGCGCCGCACCGGCACGCCGGGCACGGCTGCCGGAGTTTCCCCGGTCCGCATCCGGGCACGCGGCCGTCGTCAGCCCGGCGTCCCCGTCCGGCGGGCGGGACACCGCCGGGCAACGGAGGAGGAAGCACCCCCATGACCGTCCCTCCCGGACTGCCCCACTGCTCGTCCCTGGACGAGCTCGCCCGGATGGTCGAGCACGGCGGGCGGCTGTACGTGCGCTGGTCCCGCGGCCCCCGGGCCGACCTGGGGAGGGACGCGGTGAGCACGGACGACCTGACCGGCGTCCCCCTGCCGGGGCTGTCCGCCAACGCTCTGGAGGTCGAGCCGTGGTGGGGGGAGCGGCCGGTACGGCTGTGGGTCGCCCGGCGGCTGTACGACTACTGCCATCTGCGCCGGGTGAAGGCGCCGGGAATCCGGCCCTGGGTGCTGCGCGGCCGGGAGGTCGGACGCGGCCCGGACAACGAGCCGCTGGTACGGGAGGTGGAGCCGGTCGCCTGGGTGGCGCCCGGAGTGATCACCGAGGCGGAGGAGGAGGTCAACCGGCAGCACGGCGACTGGGGCCCGCTGGACCGGGGCGCCCTCGGCGGCACCCGCTCCTGAGCCGCTCCGCTCCCCTCCCCGCCTCCTTCCGCGGCAGCCGGGACAACGGCCGGAAATGGCCGGGATCCGACGGTGCCGGGCCGCCCGGGCCGGGGTCACCCTGACGCTCCCTCGCACCCCCTTGGCATGGGAGCGCTCCCATGCCTGTGGGAGCACGTCATCGCCGTGGTCGCCTCCTCCCCCACTTCCCTCGATCCACCCATCGTTTCGACGGAAAGGACCGACCCATGCCCCACCGCACGTCCCACGGCTCCGCCGTGCCGCCGGGCCGGCGCCGTGCCCGCCTCGGCCTCGGAGCGCTCGCCGCCGCCGGACTTCTGGGCGGGCTCCTGGCAGCCCCCGCCGTCTCGGCCGCGCCCACCGGGCCGCTGGCCGAGCTGATCACCAACGGCGACTTCTCCGGCAGGAACCACGAACCCTGGTGGTTCACCGAGAACAGCCCCGCCTCCGTCGTCGACGGACAGCTGTGCGCCGAGGTGCCCGCCGACACGGAGGAGGTCCGGGATGCCATCGTCGGTCAGGACGGCGTCTCCCTCGTCGAGGGGGAGGAGTACACCCTGACCTACACCGTCAGCGCCACGGCGCGGCACACCATCACCACCCATGTGCAGGAGGCGGTCGACCCCTGGGGGCCCAGTTCAGCTCCCAGGACGCGGTCTCCACCCGCACCCGGACCTACCGCCACACCTTCACCGCACAGGCCGACGACCCCGAGGCCCAGCTCGTCTTCCAGATCGGCGGCAGCTCGCGGGCCCACACCTTCTGCCTCGACGACGTCTCGCTGACCGACGAGTCGTAGGAACACCCCGGCCGGTCCGCGGCCGCTACCGCTCCGCCGCCCCGTGCGCACCCGGCCGGGAGGGCGGGCCCGGCCGGGAGGGCGGGCCCGGCTCCCGGCGCCGCAGCGCGGTGCGCAGGGCGGCGCGGACCGGTTCGGGCAGTGGTTCACCGGCGGTGGCGGCCACCACCAGGGCCGCCACCGTGCGCAGTTTGGTGTTGGTTCGCTGGGAGACCTCCACCAGCACCTCCCAGGAGTCCTGCGGGGTGCATCCGCCGATCGCCATGATCACTCCCCGGGCCTGGTCGACGAGCGGACGGGTGGCCATCGCGCGGCGCAGCTGGTCCACCTCGGCGCGCAGCCGGGCGAGCTCCGTGTCCGCTCTCCGGGGGTCCGGGACGATCACGGCCGGCACGGTGGCGAGGCAGGCCGACGCTCCGGCCAGCAGCAGGACCGACCACCCGACAACCCCGCGGGCGGCGGTACGCCGGAGCGGCCGGCTCATCGGGCACCCCCCTCCGAACGACACGGCCCGGCAAAGCTCTCAACCTCCGGGCATCCTCCGGGCGGACGGCGCGCCCGGCCGGAGTACGGCGGCCGGGCAGAGCGCCCGTCCGCTCCCTGAGGAACGCCTGCCCACCACAGCTCTGGCGACGCATGCCAGATGCATATGCCATCGCTTGTCGGCCGCCGGCCTCCCGGGCGGCCGCCCCGGCCACGACGCGCGGCATGTCGCCCGGCATGTTCCGCCCGCCCGCGGGTACCCCGGCGGGGCACGGACACCGGAACCCGGGAGGTGGGCGATGCTCCCCGAGACGGTCCGGATCGACACCGGGGCGGGAGCCGTTCTGACCGGAGACCTCGACCTGCCCGAGGGAGCCCGCGGCGTCGTGGTGTTCGCCCACGGCAGCGGCAGTTCCCGGCACAGCCCGCGCAACCGCGCGGTGGCCGGGGTCCTGCGGGACGCGGGACTCGGCACCCTGCTGCTCGACCTGCTCACCGAGGCCGAGGAGCGCACCGACACGGTCACCGCCGAGCACCGCTTCGACATCCCGCTGCTGGGGCGGCGCCTGGCCGCGGCCGTCGACTGGCTCGGCACCCGGCCGGCCACCGCCGGGCTGCCGGTCGGCCTGTTCGGGGCCAGCACGGGGGCCGCCGCCGCCCTGGTGGCCGCCGCCGAGCGTTCCCGGCCGGTGCGGGCCGTGGTCTCCCGCGGCGGACGGCCGGATCTGGCCGGGGACGCCCTGCCCGGGGTCGGCGTACCCGTCCTGCTGATCGTGGGGGGCGAGGACCGCGAGGTGCTGCGACTGAACGAGCGGGCGGCCGAACGGCTGTCCGCGCCGTGCGCGGTGCACGTGGTGCCCGGGGCCACCCATCTGTTCGAGGAGCCCGGCACCCTCGACCGGGCCGCCGCCGCGGCTCGGGACTGGTTCGTCCGGATGGTCCGGGAGACGGCCCACCGGTGACCGGCGGCGAAGACGACGGGCAGGCCACGGGCACGCGACGGCCGGGCGGCGCACGGGGACGGCGGCGGGGCGGACCCGGGAAGACCCCGGGAAGAGCGGAAAGAGGAACGGAGAGGAGCCGGATCATGCGCTTCCACGACCGCAGGCGGGCGGGCCGGCGGCTCGCCGGGCCGCTGTGCGAGCTCCAGCGCGCCGGCGAGCTGGAGAACCCGCTGGTCCTGGCCCTTCCCCGGGGCGGTGTGCCGGTGGGCGACGAGGTCGCCCGGGCGCTGGACGCGCCGCTGGACGTCCTGGTCGCGCGCAAGATCGGCGCCCCGTTCAACGAGGAGCTGGGAGTGGGCGCCGTCGCGGGCGAGGGCCCGCCGCTGTTCGACGAACGCTCACTGGCCCTGCTCGGTCTGACGGCCGGCCGGCTGGCCTCCCGGGTGGAGCGGGAGCGGGCGGAGGTGCGCCGCCGGGAGGAGCGGTACCGGGGCGGCCGCCCGGCACCGGAGGTCCGGGACCGGACGGCGGTGCTCGTCGACGACGGGCTGGCCACCGGGGTCACCGCGCGGGCCGCGCTGCGCGCCGTCCGCGCCCGGGGCCCGGCCCGGCTGGTGCTGGCCGTACCGGTCTCCTCCCGGCAGGCCGCCGCCGCGCTGGAGCCGGAGGTCGACCGGCTGGTGTGCCTGGACCGGCCGGCGTCCTTCCAGGGGGTCGGCCAGTGGTACGAGGACTTCGCGCAGCTGGACGACGACGAGGTGGTGGCCACCCTGCGGGCCTCCGCCGCCGCCCGGTGAGCGGCGGCGGGACGGCACGCGCCCGGCGCGGTCTCAGCCGCCGATGCCCGGATCGGGGCCGAAGGACTCGTAGTGGATGCGGGCGGCCGGCACCCCGCGTGCCAGCAGCCGGCTCCGCACCGAGCGCATGAACGGCAGCGGTCCGCACAGGTAGGCGCGGACGTGCTCGGGCACCTCGACGCCGGACAGGTCGACGTATCCGGTGCGCTCGGCGGGCCAGGGGCCCTCGGGGTGTTCGTACCAGACGTGGGCGACGGCCTCGGGCAGCTTGCCGACCAGGAGCGCGGTCTGCTCGCGGAAGGCGTGGGCGCGCTCGCTCCGGTCGCCGTGCACCACGGTCACGGGGCGGGTGGAGCCGGTGGCGGCCAGATACGACAGCATGCTGACCATCGGGGTGCAGCCGATGCCCGCCGAGGCCAGCGGGACGGGTCCGTCGCCGTCGTCCAGCACCACGTCCCCGAAGGGCGCGCCGACGGTGAGCACATCGCCCTCGCGCACGTTCTCGTGCAGCCAGTCGGACACCTCGCCGGCCGGGTCGCCGGCGAGCCGCTTGACGGAGATCCAGCGGTCGTCGCCGTCGGGCGCGCACGAGAGGCTGTACTGGCGGATCTGCCGCGCCCCGTCCGGCAGGGTCACGCGCACGGAGACGTACTGCCCGGGCCGGAACGGCGGTACGGGGCCGCCCGCGACGGCGCCGCCGCGGTGGATGCGGCACGGGCCGGCGGTCCGTCCGGAGGGGATCCGGACTCCGGGGGAAACGGGGAGGGAAGCGCTAGGCGGCGGGGGGCGGACCGGTGAGCAGCCGGACCAGCACGGGCCGGGCGGTGTCGCCCACCAGGTCCCGCACCGTCAGCGGGTCGAGCGCCGCGTAGAACGCCTCCTGCGCCTCGCGCAGCGCGCTGCGCAGCCGGCACCCGCCCCGGAGCGGGCACGGCGCGGCGGTGTCCTCGCAGCCCACCACGTCACCGGCGCCCTCCAGGCCGCGCACCAGCCAGCCGACCGAGGCGGTACGGCCGAGCGGCGTGAGCCGCAGCCCGCCACCCCTCCCCCGCCTGGCCTCCAGCACGCCCAGGTGCCGCAGCCGGCTCACCACCTTGGACACATGGGTGTACGGCGCGGCCACGGAGTCGGCCACCTCCTGGGAGGTGGGCGTCTCCGCCTCGTCCAGCACCGCCAGGCGCATCACGACACGCAGCGCCAGATCGGTGAACTTCGTCAGCCGCATGCCGCGACGATATCAACTCGCATCTCAGATGCGAGTTTTGGGACGGGGGTCCGCCCGGTTCCGGCCAGTCGCGGCCCCGGTCGACCGGGCGGGTGGTCGCGCTGCGCCGGTCGGGGCCCGGCCGCCGCGCCGCGCGGTCCGCGCACGGCTCCGCGTGTCCATCCTTGCGGCTGACCGGCCCGGCGGGGAGCCGGCGGAGATCCCATGCGGAAGGAGCGATTCATGAGCGTGTGCGAGGTGTGCGGCAACGACTACGAGATGGCGTTCGAGGTGCGCGCGGCGGGTGCCGTCCACGTCTTCGACAGCCTGGAGTGCGCGGCCCAGCGGATGGCCCCCATCTGCGAGAACTGCGAGTGCCGCATCCTGGGCCACGGTGTGCAGTCGAACGACGGACGGTTCTTCTGCTGCGCCCACTGCGCCCGCATGCAGGGGCACCGGGAGCTGGTCGACCACGCCTGAACCGAACCGGAGCCGCGCGCCGGATCCCGGCGGCCGTCCGCCGGGACCGCGGCATGTGCGACCATCCTTCCCGGCCCGCCGCGTCCCGCGGGCCGGCGGACGGCGGCGGTACCGGGGAAGGCGCAGGGGGTGCGGACATGAGGCTCGCCGTGCTGGGCGGCGGAGGATTCCGGGTGCCGCTGGTGCACCGGGCACTGCTCGACGACGCGGGTGACCCGGCCGGCCGGGTCACCGAGCTCGTCCTGTACGACACCGACCGCGCCCGGCTGGACGCCATCGGCGCGGTGCTCGCCCACCAGGCCGGGCGGCACACCGGCCCGGCCCCCGCGGTGCGGGCCACCACCGACCTCGACGAGGCGCTGCGCGGCGCCGACTTCGTCTTCTCCGCGATCCGGGTCGGCGGTCCGGCGGGCCGGGTCCGCGACGAGCGGATCCCGCTCGCCGAGGGCGTGCTGGGCCAGGAGACGGTGGGCGCGGGCGGGGTGCTGTACGGGCTGCGCACCCTGCCGGTGGCGGTGCGGATCGCCGAGCGGATCGCCGCACTCGCACCCGGGGCATGGGTGATCAACTTCACCAACCCCGCGGGCATGGTGACCGAGGCGATGGGCCGGGTCCTGCGGGAGCGCGGCCTGCCCGACCGGGTGATCGGGATCTGCGACTCCCCGGTCGGCCTGTGCCGCCGCGCGGCACGCGCCCTGGGCACCGACCCCGACCGGGCCGGGTACGACTACGTGGGCCTGAACCACCTGGGCTGGCTGCGCCGGATCACGGTGGACGGCCGGGACCTGCTGCCCGCGCTGCTGGCCGACACCGCCGCGCTGGAGTCCTTCGAGGAGGGCCGGCTCTTCGGCGCCGAGTGGCTGCGCGCACTGGGCGCGCTGCCCAACGAGTACCTGCACCACTACTACTTCAACCGCGAGGCGGTCGCCGCCGTGCGCTCCGCCGCCGCCACCCGCGGCGAGTTCCTGCTGGCGCAGCAGTCCCGGTTCTACGAGCGGGCCCGGCCCGATGACCCGGCGGCGGCGTACCGGGAGTGGGAGCGCACCCGGCTGGAGCGCGAGGAGACCTATCTGGCCGAGAACCGCGCGGCCTCCGGCGGCTGGGAGCGCGACAGCCGCGATCTGGCGGGCGGCGGCTACGACCGGGTCGCGCTCGCCCTGATGCGGGCGATCGCCCGGGGTGAGCGCACCACCCTGATCCTGGACGTCCCCAACCGCGGCGCCGTACCGGGCCTGGACGAGGAGGCGGTGGTCGAGGTGCCGTGCCTGGTGGACGCCGCCGGCGCCCGCCCGCTGGCGACCGGCCCCGTCGCCGCGGACCAGCTCGGGCTGATGCTCACCCTCAAGGCCGTCGAACGGTCCACGATCGAGGCGGCCCGCACCGGCTCGCGCCGGGCGGCGCTGCGGGCCCTGGCGCTGCATCCGCTGGTGGACTCGGCAGCGGCGGCCGGACGGATCCTGGACGCGGCCGGCGGCCCGTGAGCGGAACCGGCCACCGCCCGGGCCCGGACCCCGCGGCGGGCGGTCGGGTGGCGGCACGGATGCCCCGGCCCGTCGGGGGTACCTCGTCCCGGGTCAGCTGACGTCTCTACTCCGGGAGTGAGATCCGGTGAGCGAATACGAGCGCACCCGCACCATGCCCGTCATGCCCGAGCTGGTCTTCAACCAGGTGTCCGACCCCGACTCCCTGAACCGCTGGCTCCCGACGGACCTCCACGCCCGGGTGGAGGACCCGCCGGCGGTGACCGTGCACGAGGACCGGACCGGCCACGACGTCCGGGCCCTGTACCGCACCCGCCCCGAGCAGATGCGCGCCGAGTGGGGCACCAGGGACCAGGGCAGCTACGCGGGCTGGCTGCAGGTGGCGGGCATCGGCAGCGGCGCGAGCGAGGTGACCGTGCACCTGTCGTTCTTCGACGAGGAGCACGCCCCTCCGGAGGAATCCGTCAACGGCGCCCTGGACCAGAGCCTGGAGCGGCTGGCCGAGCAGGTGCGGGCCCGCACCGAGCACGCCGACTGACACCTGCCGGCGTCCGGCGCCCCCGGCGGCGTCAGCCGTTTGGGGGCGCCTCCCGCGCGGGCCCGCGGGTAGGGCTCTTCCCATGCCACCTTCCGAGCGATCCACGCAGTCCGCCCACCCGCCACAGGACCTGTACAGCGCCGAGGCCCGTTCCCTGCACGGCACCGGCCGGGTGGACGTCTCCGGGCGGGCCGGGCTTCCCGCCGGCGCCCCCCGTGAGCTGGGCGGTACCGGCCAGGGCTACGACCCCGAGCAGCTGTACGCGGCGGCCCTGGCCACCTGTCTGCACCAGGCCGTGGTGATCGCCGCCACCGAGACCGGTGTCGACCCCGCCGGCAGCGAGGTGACCGCCCGGGTCCGCCTCGGCGACGGCGGGGCCCAGCACTACGCCTTCGCCGCCACCGCCGAGGTCTCCCTTCCGTCGGCCGGGGACCGGCGCGAGCGCGTCATCGCACAGGCGCTGCGCATCTGCCCGCTCGCGGAGCACCTGGACCCGCCTCCGGCGTGACGCGCCGCCGCACCCGGGCCCGCCGCGCCCGGCGGCGCGCCGGTCCCCGGGCTCAGTCCCGCCAGACGTAGAAGCCGCGGCCCGTCTTGCGGCCCAGCTCGCCCCGGGCGACCTTCTCCCGCAGCAGCCGCGGGGGCGCGAACCGCTCGCCCAGCGCGGTGTGGAGGTGCTCGGCGATGGCCAGGCGCACGTCCAGGCCCACCAGGTCGGTCAGCCGCAGCGGCCCCATCGGATGCCGGTAGCCCAGGGTCATGGCGGTGTCGATGGCCTCGGGCTCGGCGACGCCCTCCTCCACCATCCGGATCGCCTCCAGCCCCAGGGCCACGCCCAGCCGGCTGCTGGCGAAGCCCGGCGAGTCCCCCACGACGACCTCCCGCTTGCCCAGGGCGCGGACCCACCCCAGTGCCGTGTCCACGGTCTCCCGCGCGGTCCGCCCGGTGACGACCAGCTCCACCAGCGCCGAGGCCGGCACCGGGTTGAAGAAGTGCATGCCCAGGAACCGCTCCGGGCGGGTCAGGGCGGAGCCGAGTTCGGTGACCGGCAGGGAGCTGGTGTTGGTGGCCAGCACCGCGCCGCCGCCCACGGCCCGTTCGGCGGCGGCGAGCACCCGGACCTTCAGGGCGGGATCCTCCGGGACGGCCTCGACGACCAGGTCCGTGCCGGGCGGCAGGGCGTCCATCGAGGCGGCGGCGGTGACGCGGCCCAGCACCCGCTCGGCGGGCTCGGCGGACCTGCCGCGCTCCTCGGCCCGGCGCAGACCGCCGGCGATCCGGTCCAGGGCCGCGGCGGCGGCCTCCGCGCCGCTCTCCACCACGGTCACGGACGAGCCCGCCGCCGCGAAGGACCGGGCGATGCCCGCGCCCATCCGGCCCCCGCCCACCACGCCCACCACCGCCGGTGCCACCGTCATGCCCGCGTCCTCCCAGGTCGCCGTCCGCCGCCTTCGCCGGCCGCCTCCGCGGCCGCCCCCACCGTACCGACCGAATGGTCGGTGGAGAACCGGTACGGCACCCGTACGGCCCGGCCCCGGCTGCGCGCACCGGCCGGGGCTGGCAGGATCACGATCCGTACCAGGACGGACCGGACGACCGGACCGGACGACGATCGGACGGACACCCCGTGCAGACGTTCCTGCCGCTTCCCGACTTCGCGGCGACGGCCCGGGTGCTCGACGCGCGGCGGCTGGGAAAGCAGCGGGTCGAGGCCCTCCAGGTGCTGCGCGCCCTGACCCGGCCCGGCTACGGCTGGGCACGGCATCCGGCCGTCCGGATGTGGGCCGGGTACGAGGAGGGCCTGGTCCGCTACGGCATGGAGATCTGCCGCCACTGGCGTCTGGCGGGGCGCGGCGACACCTGCGAGGTCACGATGCTGACCGATCTGCGGCACGCCACCGGGGTCCGGGCCCCCCGCCCCCAGGAGGAGCTGGCGCGGGCCGGTGAGCTGCCGCCCTGGCTCGGAGACCCCGCCTTCCACCTCAGCCACCGGTCCGCCCTGGTCCGCAAGGACCCGGAGCACTACGTCCCGCTCTTCCCCGGCACCCCGGACGACCTGCCGTACGTGTGGCCCGGCTCCGACCGCGACACCGGTGCCCCGCGCGCCGGTTGAGACGGCGGCAGACACAGCTGCAGACACATCGGACTTGCGCCCGCCGCCCCCTCCGAGGGACCGTTGCACAGAACAGCTGTCCAGTGGCACCTGAAGCCGGAGGGGTGGCCGGGTGAGGCGCGAGACACGTCCACCCCTGTATCCCAGTGACCGATCACTCTCCCCCACCTGATGCGCACGACCGGACGGCCGCCCGCGCCGACACCTACCGGGCCATGGTCGAGTCGGCGCCCGTCCCGGTGTTCGCGGTGGACACGCGGCGCGAGGTGTCGCTGGTGAACGCGGCGGCCCGGACCCTGTTCCCCGCCCTCGCCGCCGGCGCGCCGCTGGCCGGCGCGGTGCCCGGCTGGCTGGCCGACGCGGACGCCCGCCGGAGCCCCGGCCGGTCGGTGGCGGCCCGGGGCCGGGTGGACGACAGGTCCTTCACCGCCCGCGCCACCCCGCTGCCGGACGGGCACACCGCCTGGTGGCTGTCCGACGTCACCCGCCGGGAGACCGCGCGGCGGTCGCTGCGCTCCGCGGAGGAGCACACCGCCTTCCTGGTCCGGACCTCCACCCGGCTGCAGTCCTCGCTGAACCCGCGCCGGTGCGCGGTGGCGACCGCCGAACTGGCGGCCGGCGAACTCGCCGACGCCGCCGTCGTGGTCCTCCCGCCCCGGCGCCACCGGCTGCCGCTGATCCGGGTGGCCGTCGGCCGTCCTGCCGAGGAGGAGCTGCTGACCGCCGGCCCGGACGAGCTTCCGGGGCTGGCAGAGGCGCTGGCGGACTTCCCGTCCGGCCCGGCCCGCCGGGTCGATCCCGGCCGGCTCCCCGAGTGGCTGCCGCCCGCCGGGTTCGGCCGTCCGGGCGCGGTACTGGTCATGCCCCTGCCGGGCAGCGGGACACCCGCCGGGGCACTGGTGCTGCTGCGGCGCGCCCCACGGGACTTCGACGAGGAGGAGGACACCTTCGCCCGGCTCTTCGCCGCCCGCGCCGGTGCCGCGCTCTCGGCCGCCGCGCTGTACGAGGAGCAGGTCACCACCGTGGGAGTGCTCCAGCGGGAGCTGCTGCCGCCCGTCCTGCCCCGGCTGGAGTACGCCCAGCTGGCGGGCGCCTACCGTCCGGCGCAGACCGCCCAGCGCGTCGGCGGGGACTTCTACGACGTCCGCCCGGCCACCGGGCCCGGCCGGGAGACCGGCCTCGTGCTCGGCGACGTGACCGGCAAGGGGCCGGAGGCGGCGGTCCTGACGGGCCGGATCCGGCACACCCTCGCGGCGCTGCGGCTGGTCGAGGCCGACCACGGGCGGCTGCTGGACCTGCTCAACAGCGTCCTGCTGGGCCACGCCGGGAACCGGTTCGCCACCCTGGTCCTCGCCTCGGTCGAGGCGGGCGGGCACACCGGTGAGGACCCGGCGGAGGGCACCGCGGCGGGCCCCGGGGAGGGCGTCACGGTGCGGCTGACCTCGGCCGGGCATCCGCCTCCCCTGATCGTGCGGGACGGCGGCCGGGTGGAGCCGGCGGCCACCCACGGCACACTGGTAGGTGTGCTCCCGAAGGTGTCGGCGACGACGTACACCACCGTGCTCCGGCCGGGCGAGACCTGTCTGCTGTACTCCGACGGCGTCACCGAGGCCAGGGGCGGCCCCCGCGGTGACGAGCTGTTCGGTGAGGAGCGGCTCGCCGACGCGCTGGCCTCCTGCACGGGCATGCCCGCCGAGGCCGTCATCGAGCGGGTGCTGATGCTCACGTCCGAGTGGCTGGCGGGCCAGGAGCACGACTACCGCGACGACATAGCCATGGTCGCCATCACCTCGCCCCACCGCGCGCCACTGCGCACGATGGGGACACCCGACCCGGAGAGGTACCTCTCGTGACGCCCCCCACCGTCCCCGCCGCCGAGCTCGGGGCACTGGCCGAGAAGTTCTGGACCGCGCTGGAGAACGCCGACGAGCACGCCGCCGTCGAGCTGGCCGCGGGAGCGGTGGAGGGGGGTGTGCCGCCGGAGGACGTCCTGCTGGACGTCGTCGCGGCGGCCCAGCGGCGCGTCGGCGCCCGGTGGGCGGACAACCTGCTCACGGTCGCCCAGGAGCACGCGGCCACCGCCATCAGCGGCCGGGCCGTCGCCGCGGTCGCCGCCCTCCCGGCGGCCCGGACCGCCGTGCCCCGGCTCGGCCACGCCGTGGTGACCTGCACCGACGGCGAGTGGCACGCGCTGCCCGCCCGGCTGGTGGCCGAGGTGCTGCGGCTGCGCGGTTGGCAGGTGGACTTCCTCGGCGCCCATGTGCCCGTCCGGCATCTGGTGGCGCACCTGCACTCGACCGGGCCGGACGCGGTGGCCCTGTCCTGCTCCCTGCCGGTGCGGCTGCCCGTGGCCCACGCCACCGTCACCGCCTGCCAGGCCGCCGGTGTCCCCGTGCTGGCGGGCGGCGCGGGCTTCGGACCGGACGGCCGGTGGGCCCGGACGCTGGGCGCCGACGTCTGGGCTCCCGACGCCCGCTCCGCCGCCGAGCGCCTCGCCGCGGGCCTGCCCTCCCCGCGGGTCGCCGATCCGGCGGACCGGGAGCGGCCGGTTCCCCCGGACCACGAGCACGCCCGGGTCGGCAGGGCCCGTTCACAGCTGGTCGCCGAGATCCTCCGGGAGCTGCCCGAGCGCTTCCCGGGCATGCGCGACTACACCGAGCAGCAGCGGGAGCGCACCGCCGAGGATCTGTCGCACGTCCTCGACTTCCTGGCCGCCGCCCTGTACGTCGACGATCCCGGCCTGTTCGAGAGCTTCCTGGACTGGACCGCCCGGATCCTGGCCGCCCGCGGGGTGCCCGCCCACTCCCTGGCCGCCGGACTGGGCGTCCTGGCCGGAAAGCTGGACGGCCTGCCCCGCGCCGCGGCGTTCACCCTCGCGGGGCAGGCCGTGCTCGCCCGGCCGGAGGCCCCCGGGCCCGCGGGTTCCGGGCACCCCGTGCGACCGGGGTCCCTCCCGGTCTGAGCGCTCCGGCCCGGGCCGCCCCGTTCTCGCGGGAGCCCCGGGGCTCACGCCCGGGGGTGCCCCGCCCCGGCGCGGGCCCCTGCCCCGCGCGCCCCCGGGCCGCGCGGCGGTCCGGTGGATCCCGTCGCATCCGCCCGCGGGCCCGCGGGGCACGGACCGGCTGTCCGGGGACACGGTTCGACCGGCGCCGACCGGGCGGATGCCGCCGGGCACGTCCCGGCGCGGTGGCCGGCCGAGACGGCGGGCCCGCCGCTCCGTTCACGGCCCGGAAGGCGACCACTCCCCCGCGGCCCGGGCCGCCGCGTGGCCCCGTACGGCGTCCGCCAGCAGCCGCCGCGCCCGGTGCCCGGCGCTCAGCGCCTCGCCGTGGGTGCAGGACGCGCCCGTGCGGCGCGCCTCACCGCGGGCCGCGGCCGTCAGGACCGTGCCGACGTGTTCCGCGCCGCCGAACTGGAAGCCCAGCTGGGTGGTGTAGCACCGGGCCGCCGCGGTCTTGCCCGTGAGCGCCGCGGCGACGCAGACCGTCACCTCGGCCGTGCCCGCGGGCGGCGGGAGGGCCCCCGCGCCCGGCTCACGGGCGGCACGATCGGCGTGAACGGCGTGAACGGCGTAGGGGAGGTCGCGCCACCACGCCGTGCGCGCGGGCGGCGCGACGGCGGCGACGGCCCGGGCCGTGACCAGGTGGTCGACATGTCCCCCGATCCCCTGCGGGGCGAGGACGAGGTCGGCCGCCGCCAGGTGGGGGCGCAGCAGCCGCGGCAGTTCGGCCGCGACCCGGTCGTCGGCGCGGGGTGCGGTGAACAGCCGCCGCGGGCTGTCGTAGCCGCGGTGCGGGGCCTCGGCCAGCGGCAGGTGCTCCGGGGGCAGCGCGCCCAGCATCCGCTGTGCGGCACGGTCCTCGGCACGGCGCAGCGCCATGTAGTCGGCCCCGGCGGGCAGTCCCTTGTCGAGCTGGGTGGACAGCGCGAAGGGGCACGGGTCGGCGACCGACGCGGTGAAGCAGGTGACCGTCCGCACCGCCCAGCCGGCCCGGGCCAGCAGGAGCAGGGTCCCCCCGGCGGAGAAGACCGCGTCGTCCAGATGCGGGCTGACGGCCACGGCCGTACGGGTGGACGGGCGGGCGGTCGGCCGGGCGGGTGGGGACGCGGGGGGCACGGGAGCACTCACAGCAGGTGCGGGGCCCGGCGGAACCGGCAGGCCGGGTCGGCGCTCCCCGCCGTCCGGAGGGGGACGCCGGCGCCGGGGGGCCGGTGCGGTGTCCAGTCGCCGAGGACCCGCTCGTAGACCGCGCCGATGCGCGCCGCGGCCACCGGCCAGGACCAGTGCCGCCGCACCTGGTCCAGCGCGGTGCGGGCCAGGGCGCCCCGCAGCCGCGGATCGTCGAGCAGCCGGCCGACGGCGTCCGCCAGCGCGGCCGGGTCGCGGGGCGGGACCAGCAGCCCGTTCACACCGTCCCGTACGCAGTCCACCACCCCGACCGCCCGGGTGGAGACCACCGGCAGGCCCGTGGCCATGGCCTCCAGAATGGTGTTGGAGAAGCCCTCCGCCCAGGTGGGGCTCACGAACACGTCTCCCCGGTGGTACACGGCCGGGGCCTCGTGGTAGCCCGCCGGGCCCAGCACCTCCACGGCTGCGGCCAGCTCCGGCTCCCGCGCCCGGCGGGCCACGGCGTCCGCGTCCGGGCCGGTGCCCGAGACCAGCAGCCGCAGCCGCCTGCCCCGGGCGAGCAGCAGTCGTACCGCCTCCAGCAGCTCGAAGACGCCTTTGCGGGCGTCGATCCGGCCGTGGTACAGCAGCACCGGCGGATCGCCCGCCGCGCCCGGCTCCCGGCCGGGCCGGGGCCGGAAGAGGTCGGTGTCGGTGGCACCGGGCACCACGGTGAAGCGCCCGGCCGGGATCCGGTGGCGCTCGGCGACCTCGGCCGCGAAGGACCGGGAGCCGATCAGCAGGGCCGGGACCTCGCGCAGGACCCGCCGGATGGCCTCGCGATGAGTGCCGCAGCAGGTGCCGACCCAGTGCCCGTCGCCGCCCTGGACGGAGACCACGGCCGGGACGCCCAGCAGGTAGGAGGCCTCCAGCGCGGCCAGTCCCGGCGGATAGCCGTACTGGGCGTGCACCACGTCCAGCGGGGCCCGCTCGTGCAGGGCGGCCACCGCCTCGCGCAGGGCCGCCACATCGGCCTCGAAGTCGGCCGGCCGGCCGTGGTTGACGGCCTGCTCGCCCAGGGACTCCAGCGCCACCAGGCGCACCCCTTCGGGTACCCGCCCGGGCGGCGGCGGGCCGCCGCCGTAGACGGCCCGGCCCGCCCGGTCGCCGCGGTACTGGGCCACCAGGGTGACCTCGTGCCCGGCGGCGGTCAGGGCGCGCAGCAGGTTCTCCGCGTAGGCGCTCATCCCCGACACGGCGGGCCAGTAGCGCCGCGAGACGAAGCAGATCCTCATCGGGCCCCTTCCGGAGCGGCGGCCGGGGCGGCGCCCGCGGAGGTGTCCACGGTCTCCGCGGGGGCGCGGGCCTCGGCGCGGCGCAGGGCCGCCAGCGCGGCGGGCACCAGGGTGTCGGCGCGGTGGGCGTCGCGGGACAGTTCCAGGGAGACCAGCCCGGTGTACCCCACGGCGCGCAGCGCCCCGAGCACGGCGGGCAGGTCCATGTCCCCCTCGCCCGGGGCACGGTGCTCGTGGCGGCCGCGCGGCATGTCCTCCACGGCGACCGCGCCCAGGTCGCGGGCGCGGGCCCGGACCGCGTCCGGCGGTGACAGGGCCCCGGTCACCAGGCAGTGGCCGGTGTCCAGGGCCAGCCGCAGCCCGGGCACCTCGGCGGCCAGCCGGCGCCAGTCCGCGCAGTCCTGCACCAGCATGCCCGGCTCGGGTTCGAAGGCCGCCGTCACCCCGCGCCCGGCCGCGTACTCGACGACGGCGCGCGTCCCTTCCACCAGGTGCCGCCAGGCCACCCCGCCCGGGGAGGCGTCCGTGCCGGGGGCCGGCACCCCCGCCCAGAACGACACCGCCTCGCCGCCGAGGTCCGCGGCGATGTCCGCGCACAGCCGCAGGAACGCCAGCCGGCGGGCCCGGCCCGCGGGGTCGGCGGTGACCAGAGTCGGCTCGTGCTTGCGCCGGGGATCGAGCAGGAAGCGGGCGCCGGTCTCCACGGTGACGGCCAGGCCCAGCCGGTCCAGACGGCGGGCCAGTGCGGCGGTACGGGCGGCCAGGCCGGGGGCGAAGGGATCGTGGTGTGCCACGTCCACGGTGAGCGCGACCCCGTCGTAGCCGCTGTCCGCCAGCAGCGCCAGGGCGTCCGTCAGCCGGTGGGAGGTCATCCCGTTGGTGTTGTAGGCGTAGCGCAGGCCGCCCGCCGCGCTCATCGCGCGCCTCCGGCCGCCAGCCGGGCCACCGCGTGCCGGGCGGGCTCGCGGTAGAGCGGGTACAGCGGCCCCACCACCCGCCGTGCGGCCGCCGCGTCGAACCAGGCAGGCCCGCCCAGCCGCTCGCGCGCCTCCGGCCGCAGGTGCACCGGCCGCGCCCCGGGACCGGGCGGCGGGCCCACCCCGGCCAGGTCCGACCCGCGCTCCAGCAGCCGCCGCACACCGCGTTCGCCGACACGTCCGTACGACATGGTCTCCACCTCCGTACCGGGCACCAGGACCTTGACCGCCCACGCCGCCGGCCCACCCGCCTCGAACACCAGCACGTCGAAGTCCGCGAGCCGCTCCAGCAGGTCCGCCAGGAGCGCGGCGGGGTCCGCCAGGGCGCCCGCCGCCACGGTGGGCAGCGCGGAGAAGGGCACGGTGGAGCGCCGTGCCAGCACGACCGGCTCCAGCAGGGCCCGCAGCCGCGGGGCGTCCAGAGCCGCCCAGGCGGCCATCGCCGCCAGGGCCCGCGGTTCCTGGGCGGGGACGGGCGCGGACAGCTCGCGCTCCAGGTAGCCGGGCGGGGCGACCCGGGCGGCCGTCTCCAGCGGACCGTGGAAGAAGATCTTGCGGACCCGGGAGGAGGCGTACTCCAGCACCGCCTTGCGCAGCGCCGTCTCCCGGTCCGGGTGGGCGGCCTCACCGCAGGCGGTGAGCGCCAGCGGCGGCGCCGCGGGGTCGGCGTCGGTGCCGACCACATGGACGTCGGCCATGCCGAAGGCGGTGGAGGCCAGCTTGGGCAGGACCGACACGCCCGCCGACCACAGCCGGTCGAGCACCCGCCGGGTGACGGGGTCGGCCACCTCGTCCGGTTCGATCACCACGCCCCGGTCCATCGCCCGGTGGGCGGTGGCGTTCCCGTCGCGCTGGAGGATCTCCAGCAGGGCGTGGGACAGGGCGCGCTCGCGCGTGTCGCCGGCGCCCAGCCCGTTGGTGACCGGGGTGGTCAGCCAGCCGCCCGGCGGGGGGCCGCCGGGCAGGTCGCCGGGGTCGCAGGCGGCGAACTCGGCGGGTACCAGCACCTCCTCGCCGGTGCGCAGCCGCCGGGCGGGGACCCACTCCAGGGGGCGGTCGTCGGTGTAGTCGGCGCCGGCGGGCAGGATCAGGGAGACGGGGTCGGCGACCCGGTCGCGGCCGCGTTCGCGCACCAGTTCCGCGTAGGAGGCCCGGCGGCGCGGCAGGACGGCCAGCCTGCGGGCGGGCAGCACCTCCTCGGCGAGTTCGCCGTAGGCGCCGGTACGGGCCTGTTCCGGGGCGGCGCCGTAGCCGCAGGCCGCGTGGCGTCTCCCCGCCGGGTCGGTGTGGTCGGCCGAGACGACGGGGACGCCGGTGCGGTCCAGGGCGCCGATGTCGAAGTCGCCGCAGCGGCCGGGGCCCAGGGCCCGGCGGTAGGCGCGGACCGCGGCGTTCCTCTCGGTGCTTTCCCCGGTGCTCGTGCCGGTGCTCGCGTGGGTGTTCGCGTCGGTGCTCACCGCAGGTCCTCCAGCGGTACGGGCGCCGTGCCGGGCCGTCCGGACAGCTGCCGGTCGAACAGGCGCAGCACGTCCCCGGTGGTCACCGGGGCGGCGAACTCGAAGGGAGTGGCCACCGCGTGGAAGTCCAGCCGCCCGATCACCTCCCGGTAGACGCGCAGTTCGGCGTGGGAGAGCGGGATCCGGGCGTGGTAGGCCTTGTGGCAGGACAGGGCGCGCGGGGCGCCGCCGTCGTCCAGGTCGGCCTTGAGCGCGTCCCCGCAGAACAGGATCCCCCGCTCCGCGTCGTGGAGCACGCAGTGGCCGGGGAAGTGCCCGCCGGTGCGGTACACCGTCAGGCCCCGGGCCAGCTCCAGCTCCTCGTCCACGGGCCAGGTCACCCGGAAGGCCTTCGTCCACTCCAGGTCCGCCACCCCGACGGCGACGACGGGCGGCTCGAACCGCTCCTGGAGCTGCCACAGGGCCCCGTAGCCGTGCACATGGCTGGCGCCCAGCCGGGCGATGCCGCCCAGCGCGCCGATCTCGGCCAGCGCCTCGGGCGGGTAGTACGGCGCGGCCTCCCAGGCGACGTTGCCCTCCGGCGTCCCGATCAGCCAGCCGGTGGACCCCAGGCCGAAGGGCGGGTCGGTGGTGAACCCGGTGACCCCCTCCGCCGGCCGGTGCCGGCGGGCGGTGAGCCGGCCGGCCACCGTCTTCTCCGTCAGCAGCTCCCAGCCGTCCTCGGGCAGGGCGTTGCGCACGTCGCGGCAGACGGGGCAGTCGGGCGGCGGGGCGAACCACCGCTGCCAGTGGCCGCAGCCGGCGCAGGCGTACGGGCGCAGGGTCATCGGACACCCTCCGGGGCGGCGTGCGGCGGTTCCGGTCCCGCGGGCACCGGCGGGGGCGCGGTGCCCGCCCGGTCCGTCGCCGTGAGCAGCAGGCGGTGCAGGGCCAGGTCCCGCTCCAGCGGCCACGGCCAGGCGGACCCCGGCGGGACGCCCGCCGCCACGGCCGCCACGGCCGCCGAGAACTCCTCGGTCTGGCGGGTGAAGGGCGACAGCGAGGTGTCGAAGCGGACCGGTGTCGGCGGGCCGCCGCGGGCGTCGGCCAGCTCCACCGTTCCGCCGGGGTCCTGCCCGAGGGTGTCGAGCGCGGTCAGTGTCCCGCGGGTGCCGGTGATCTCCAGTCTGCGGCGCGGCGGCGCCCCGGGCGTCCCGGGGGTCCCGGGGGTCCCGGGGGTCCCGGGGGTCTCGGGGGTTCCGGGGGTCTCGGGGACGTTGTAGGCGACGTGCGCGCCGAAGAGGACCCCGCCTCGGGTGCGGCCGGCCAGCACGGCCCCGTCGTCGACCGGGTAGGGATGCACCCGGTGCTGCGCCACGGCCGCCAGGTGCTCCACATCGTCCCCGCCGAGCAGCATTCCCGCCAGGTCCAGCCCGTGCGGGGCGAGATCGAGCAGCGCGCCGCCGCCGGCGCGCGCCGGGTCCGTGCGCCAGTTGTCGTACCGGCGGCCGTCCGGCGACCAGGCAGGCGGCAGCCAGCAGCAGTAGACGACCCGCAGCGCGGTGACCGTGCCCAGCTCCCCGGCGGCCACCAGGTCCGCCATGACCCGGTGGGCCGGATGGAAGCGCTGGTCGTAGGCGGTGCCCGCGAGCACTCCCGCCCGGCGGCAGGCCGCGACCAGCGCCTCGGCGTCGGCGAGGCCCGCCGCCAGCGGCTTCTCGCACAGCACCGGTGTCCCGGCAGCGGCGACCTCCTCGACGACCCGGCGGTGCGCGTGGTTGGGCACGGCGACGTACACCGCGTCCGGCCGGTGCCGGGCCAGCAGTTCCCCGGTGTCCGCGGCGGTGCTCGCGCCGGGCGCCCGCCGCGCCAGCCGGGCGGCGGCGGCCGGGTCCGGGTCGGCCGCCGCGACCAGCCGCGGGGGCGCGTCCGGATGTCCGCGGGCGGCCTGGAGCAGTCCGGGCAGGAAGTGGTCCCGGGCCACCCAGCCGCAGCCGACGATCCCCCAGGCGCAGCCGGCCCGGCCCTCCCGGCCCTCCCCCGGTGCCCGCCGTCCGGTGGGACGCACCGCGCTCACCACCGCTCCGGCAGGTCCAGCAGCACCCGGCGGCGGGCGTACTCCAGCACCTCGGGGGTGAGCCGGCCGGCCCGGGCGTCGGCGAGGACGTCCTCGGACAGCCGTACGCGCTCGGGCAGGTAGTCGGCGGCGCCGACCGGGGAGGACACGGCGTACTCGGCCCGCCAGCGCTCCCCCGGCCAGTGCCGCCGTCCGCCGCGGTAGAGGGGGTTGAGCCGCAGGGGCCGGCCCCCGACGGGCCGCAGGAACCTGCCGGGGCGGTGCACGGGCGGCGGGGCCGGGGCGTCCACCAGCGCCAGCGCCGCGCTGCCGGCCAGCTCCCGCTCGGACCGGGGTGCGGGCGCGGTCCCCTCCAGCGCCGCCCGGGTCAGTTCGGCGTCGTCGTAGCACAGGGCGTGCGGCAGCAGCGACCGCCAGCCGGCCGGGTCCAGCGGGAGTCCCGCGCCCTGGCCCGGGACCAGGGCGTTGTGGCAGTGCCCCAGGACGACGGCGCCGCCGCCGTCGCGGTCGGCGCGCAGGCAGGCGCGGTGGACGACCCGGTGCTTGTCCGGCAGGAAGTACAGCGCGTCGTGGCACGCCACGTACGCCGGGCCGCGCGGCAGGAGGGGCCAGGGCGCGGTGAGGTCCGCGCAGACCAGCCGGGCGGTGGGGGCGACGAAGCGCCGGGCCAGCCACAGCTTGGCGAAGACGACGTCGATCCCCGTCACCTCGCGGTGCCCGCGCAGCACCAGCTCGCGCAGCAGGTGGCCCGCTCCGCAGGCCGCCTCCAGCACCGGCAGCCCCCCGGGGGGATGGCGGTCCGTCAGGGCGAGGACGGCCAGCCAGGTCGGGTCGCTCCACCGGTGCAGGAAGTAGTCCCCCACCCGGCCCATGTCCAGCAGCCGGACCGCCTCGCGCAGGGTGGGCGCGGCCAGCGCGGCCCGCAGCCGCCCGGCGGGCGGCTGCGGGCGGTCCCACCAGTCGTCGGCGTCGGCGAGCAGCGCCACCGCGGCCCCGGTGACGTCACCGCGGGCGAGCGCGCCGGCCGCCCGCTCGCGCAGTTCCTCACGTCCGGCGCGCAGCCAGGGGACGCCCGCGACGACCGGCCAGCGCCGCTCCCCGTCGGACAGCAGGCCCGGGCCGCAGGGAACCAGCGGTGCCCCGTTGGCTGGGCTGACCAGGCCGGCCGTCTCCGGGGCTGTTTCCCCGGCTGTTTCCCGGACTCTTCTCCGGTCGGCCGGTCCGCCGCGCACCGTGTCGCTCATCGGGACTCCCGTCCGGGCCGCTCGGGCTCCCCCGGCTCCCCCGTTCCCGCCGCGGCCAGCACCGCGTGGTGGAAGTCCGCCACCGGGGAGTCGTGCACCAGGCGCATCTCCCCCAGTGCCTGCTCGGCGGTGAAGGCCGCGGCGCGCGCGTGATGGCGCACCTGCAGCACCCGGTCCAGGACGTCGGCGGCCTGGAAGGCGCGGGAGACCGGCCGCGCGGTCTCCTCGCGGGCGTCCAGCAGGCCGGTCAGCCGGGCCGCGAGGGGGGCGGGCAGCCCGGCCAGCGCGCGGTCGGTCAGCCGGGCGGTGATGCCGGGCAGGTGCTCGCCCAGCAGTTCCTCGCCGGCGAACCCGGCGTCGGGCAGGACGGCGTTGTGCAGGTGGTGGGCGAGACCGAGGAGGAAGACGTCCGCCGGATCGGCGCCGAACGCGTCCGCCAGCAGCGCCGCGCAGACCGCGGTGGCCCAGCAGTGGTCGCCGTGGCTCTCGGCCGGTTCGGCCATCAGCCGCGGTCGTCCCGGACGGGTGGCGCCGGCCCGGGGCTGGGCGCACAGGGCCCGCGCGAACCGCGGCGCCCCGTCGGCGCCGGACGGTCCGGGGGGCTCGGCCACCAGGCCGGGCAGCGCCTCCGCCAGCCGGGCCAGGGTCCGCGGCTCCAGCCGGGCACGGTGCGCCTCCACCGAGCGCCGCAGCACGTCGGCGGCCTCCCGCTCGCCGAGTCCGCAGCGCCGCAGCACCGGGCCGTCCACCCCGGCCAGGCGCGCGCCGGCCACGGCGGCGGCGCACTCGGCGGCGGCGACCTCGCCGGGGTCGGCGCCCCGGGCCAGCGCCGCCCAGGCCCGCAGGAAGGAGCGCTCGGCGGCCGAGCCCGCGCACCCGGCGGTGCGTACCCGCTTGAGGTCGCCGATCTCGCGGAACAGCGGTGCGGCGGCGCGCAGCGCCCGCCGCGGCAACGCCGCGGGAGGTTCCCCGGGCACGCCCCGCGCCGCCCGGGATGCGGTGTGCGTCACGGCCGTACGACCTCCGGCGCGCCGGTGCGGTCCAGCCACTCCAGCAGCCGGTGCTCCTGGCGGTGCAGGGCGTGCTCCGGCACGCGTCCGTCGCGGGTCGCCGGGGCCTTGAAGAAGAACCCGAACTGCTCCTGCGGCCCCCGCTCACCCCGGCGCCGCGCCTCCGCGAGCAGCCGGACCAGCTCCAGCACCAGCGGCGCGGCCAGGACGGAGTCCCGGCACAGGAAGTCGATCTTCAGCTGCATGCGGTGGCCGAGGAAGCCCACCAGATCGACGTTGTCCCACGCCTCCTTCCGGTCCCCGCGCGGCCGGTAGTACTCGATGCGGACCAGATGGTCCTCGACCGGGTAGCCCAGCAGGGCGTCCAGCGCCGCGCCCTTGGTGGCCGTCTTGCTGGCCAGCGAGTCCGGGTCCTCCAGCGCCCGGCCGTCCCGGTTGCCCAGCAGATTGGTGGAGTACCAGCCCTCCACCCGCAGCGCGCGGGACCGCAGCGCGGGGGCGAGCACGGTCTTGAGCAGGGTCTGCCCGGTCTTGCCGTCCTTGCCGGCGACCGGCACCCCCAGCCGCTCGGCCAGCTCGGCCAGGGCCGGCGCGTCGGCCCCGACGCTGGGGGTGAAGTTCACGTACGGCATGCCCTCCCGCAGGGCCGCGTAGGCGTACACCATGGCCGGGGTGACGGCCTCGTCCCCCCGGTCGAGCGCCTCCTCGAACGCCTCGGGGGAGGCGAGCGCCGGCGCGGCCGGGTCCGGCCGGCGCTCGGTCGAGGCCAGGTTGACCACGACCACCGTGTCCAGGCCCTGTTCGGCCCGGAAGCCCCGCAGGTCCGCCCGGATCCGTTCGGCCCGCTCGCGCGGGGTGCCGGCCGTCGCGACGTTCGCCCCGGTCACCCCGCGGCAGTACGCCGGGTCCGCGACGGCCGGCCAGGGGCGCAGCCGCTGCATCCGGGGGGCCACGGCCTCGATCTGGGCCGGGTCCAGGACACCGTGCAGATGGGCCGCCTTCGCCAGATCGTCGGCGGACACGTCCCAGCCGCCGAAGACCAGGGCGTCGTAGGGCACCAGGTCGCCGCGCGCCGCCAGGGGGAGGCCCTCCGGTCCGCAGCCGCCGAGCCTGAGCAGTTCGACACCGGCCACGGCCGTCGTGGCCACCGCGCCGCCCAGGCCCACGACGGCCGCTCCCAGCCGCCGTGCGGGTCCCTCACCGGCCGGCTCGTGCATGGTTCGCCTTCCTGCGGGTCGGCGTCCGGCGGTACCGCGCCGCGGCGGTACCGGCGCCGGACGTACGGGGCGGAAGCGGATCAGGGGACATCTCGCCCGGTGACCCGCTGCAGGACCCCTCGCCGCTGCTCCTCCGGGCGCTGCTGCTCGCCGTGGAGGGAGTTGAGCACCATCACGACACCGGTCAGCGCGGGGACCGCCCACTGGGCGATGTGCAGCTGACGCCGCGCGTCGTCGGCGGACATCAGGTCCTCGGTGCCCTCGCCGCCGCCGTCGGGCCCCGGCTCGGTGGCCCTCTCCAGGCGCTTGCCCAGGACCCGCGTGTAGGCGGTCGCGGCCATCGCCGCCCCGGTGGCGGCGAGTTTCGCCGCGGTGGAGACGTCGACGCCGCGCTGGTACTGCACCCGGCGGGCGTTGGCCGCCAGGATGACGGTGCCGCCGATCAGGTGGGCGGCGATCGCGGCGGCGTTGACCGGGGTCCATTTGGCCCAGCCGTTGGTGGAGACCCGGTCGCGGTCGGCGGTGTCCTCGTCGGCGGCGGCGCCGTTGAGGCCGATGACTCCCATCAGCGATCCGCCGAACCAGGCTCCCAGGCCGAGGTCGTGCAGGCTCCGGGCGAAGGTGTTGCGTTCTGACACGATGTTCCTCACGGGTCGTCGGTGGCGCCGTCCGGTTCACCGGCACGGACCGAGCCGGAGTCTCGGCAGCCATATCCGTCCAATATGAACGCATATGTACCGGCTCGCCTGCCAGCATCACCCACGTCCGGGGATCTCGCATCACCACGACCCGAATGCCGTACCGGCCGGGTGCCCGCCGCGCGGGCCACCCGGCCCGGCGGCCGGAGCGGTCAGGGCAGGGGTGGCCGGGCGGTGCCCCGGGGCGCGTCCGCGAACACCTCGTCGGCGCCCAGCGCCTCGGCCCCGGGGGCCGACCTGGAGGCGTCGGCCGGACTGTGCGCGCGCCGCTCCCGCGCCGGCTGCGGAGTGTCGTCACCCGGGGCGCCGGCCCCGTACGGCGGCAGCCGCAGTGCGAGCAGGGCCACGTCGTCGCCGCGGGGGTCCATGCGCTCCAGCAGTTCGTCGCAGAGGTCCTCCACGTCGCTGCGGGCCAGGGCCGCGGCATGGCGGCACAGCAGGGCCATACCGGTGTCGACCGGCCGGGCGCGGCTCTCCACCAGACCGTCGGTGTAGAACAGCACCGTCGACTCCGGGGGCAGGTTCTCGCGGGCGTCGGGCCAGGACAGCCCCAGCCGCAGGGTCGCGCTCATGCCCAGCAGCGGGCCGTGGCCGCCCTCCAGCCAGCGGGTCCGGCCGTCGGCGGCGACCAGCAGCGGCGGAGGGTGCCCGGCGTTGACCCAGTGCAGCTGCCAGGGACCCCCTTCGTCACCCTCCACCCGGGCGAGGACGACGGTGGCCATGGGGGCGTCGCTGGTGTTGGTCATGGCCTCGTCCAGCCGGCGCATGACCAGGCTGGGGGGTTCCTGCCGGTCCCAGGCCAGGGCACGCAGCATGTTGCGCACCTCGGCCATGTGGGCGGCCGCCTGCAGGTCGTGCCCCACCACGTCCCCGATGACCATGGTGACGGCCCCGTCGGCCAGCAGGAAGGCGTCGTACCAGTCCCCGCCGATCTCGGCGGCCACCTCGGCGGGCCGGTAGCGGGCCGCCATCCGCAGGTGGTCGACCTGCGGCAGCGGGGTCAGGAGCTGGCGCTGCATGGCCTCGGCGACATGGCGCTGCTGGTCGAAGAGGCGGGCGTTGTCCATCGCCAGTCCGGCCCGGCGGCCGATGTCGGCGAGGACCATCGTCTCGTCCTCGCTGTAGAGCGGGGAGTCCCCGGTACGGGCCGCCGTCAGGGCCCCGTAGACCTGCCTGCGGCTGTGCAGCGGCACCACGACCGCGCTGTGCCCGCCGAGCCGTTCGAAGAGCTGCCGGTGGGCGGCCGTGAACGGGGTGTCGGGCTCCCGTGCGGACCCGCGGGTGTCCGCGGCGCTCACCGGGACCGGACGGTTGCCGCGCAGCGCGCGGGCCAGGGGCGCGCCGGACGTCTCGGGCAGGGGCGGCAGCGAGCCCTCCAGTTCCCCGGCGGACACCGGGTCGGTGCCGCTGTGGACGGCGATCCGCCGCACCTCGCCCGGCTGGCCGGTGTGGACGTCCACCGCCGTCCAGTCGGCGAGTTCCGGCACCAGCAGCCGTCCCACCCGCCGCAGCACCGAGGGGACGTCCAGGCTGGAGATGAGGACGCTGGAGACCTCGGCCACCAGCGTCAGCCGCGCGGTCAGGGTCTCCAGCGCCGCCAGATGGGCCGCCGTCTGCTCCTCCGCGGCCCGGCGGACGCTGAAGTCGTGGAAGACGAGCACCAGCCCGTCCGGCTCCCCGGCCAGCCGAAGCCGGGAGGCGGACCAGATGATCGGCACGGTGACGCCGTCGCCCCGCAGCAGGTACTCGTCGCTGCCCTCGGCCGGTCTGCCGTCGGCGAGCACCCGCAGCATCCGGCACCGCTCACGGGGGATCCCGCTGCCGTCCGCGTTGCGGTGCAGCAGGTCGTGCAGGTTGCGGCCGAGCATCTCCGGCGCCGGACGGGCCGCGAGCTGCTCCGCGCGGGGATTGGCGGCGATCACCCTTCCGGTGGCGTCCGCGGCGAACACCCCGGCGCCCAGATCCTCGAAGATCGCCCGCAGGACACCGGGCTCCTGTGCCCGGCCGGTCGCGTTCATCGCCTCGCTGCCCTCTCACCGCCTGGGCCGGTCTCCGGCGGTCCCGGCACCTCCGGCCGACCGCCGTCCGGCACCGCCGGGTACCCCTTTCCCCGCCTCCCAGACATCCGGCGCGGGCCGTACGGGCGGCCGGCGGACCCCGCCGGCCCGGGAGGAGGCCGGGGGGCCGCGGCTCCGGCCCCCCGGCGGCGGGCGTCCGCTACGGCTTGCGGCCCACCCCGCTGTAGGCGTGCGCCTCGGTCAGGACTCCCGTGGTGCTGGTCTCCGGACGCCACCGCGAGCACGGCACCACACCGGGCTCCAGCAGTTCCAGACCGTCGAAGTAACCGGCGATCTGCTCGGGACTGCGCAGGTGGTACTGGGACGCGCCGCCCTCGTTGTGCTGCTCCTGCGCCTCGTTGAGCACCTCGTGGGTGTTCGTGCCGTCGCAGACCACCAGATGGCTGCCCGGCGGCAGGGCGTCCAGCAGCCGCCGCACGACCGACCGCGCCTCCTCGTGGTCGGCGAGGTGGCCGAGGATGCCGCTGAGGATCAGGGCGACGGGCTTGTCGAGGTCCAGGGTGCGGGCGGCCTCGGCCAGGATGCGGTCGGTGTCGTGCAGGTCGGCGTGGACGTAGTCGGTGGCGCCCTCGGGGGTGGAGGTGAGCAGGGCGCGGGCGTGGGCCAGGACGAGGGGGTCGTTGTCGACGTAGACGATCCGGGCGTCGGGCGCGGCGCGCTGGGCGACCTCGTGGGTGTTGTCGGCGGTCGGCAGTCCGGTGCCGACGTCCAGGAACTGCCGGACGCCCACCTCGCCGGCCAGGTGGTGGATGGCACGGCCCAGGAACTCCCGGAACGCCCGGGCGGTGTCGGCGATGGCGGGGAAGTTGGCGGCGAACTGGTCGCCCGCCCGCCGGTCGACCTCGTAGTAGTCCTTGCCGCCCAGCCAGTAGTTCCAGATCCGGGCCGAGTGCGGCACGGTGGTGTCGATCTGCGGCGGCACCCGCCTGTCGGAGGCGGGCGAGACGTCTGCCATGTGAGGTTGCTCCTGCCGTGCGTCGTGTCCTGCTGCGGGCACTTGTCGTGCGGATACGGGTACCAGGGGCCAACCTAGAACGGTGCGGCGCGGGTGACCAGCGTCTTCGCCGTCGCACACGCCGACCGGCCGGCGGACGGGGCCGGTACGGCGGGAAAACGACCCGTGTCGATCTTCTCCGGACGGGAAAGGCCGTAATTGTGCCCGATGTTCCCGGACCCGTGATCGAACTGGTCAGGCGGCGCAGAGAACCCGTGGTGGTGCAGACCCTGCGCTCCACCGCCGCCGCCACCATCGCCTACGCGGCCGCGCTGTGGCTGACCGACGCCCGTGCCCCGCTGCTGGCCCCGCTGACCGCGCTGCTGGTGGTCCAGGTCACCCTGTACGCCACGATCACCAGCGGCATCACCCGCGTCAACGCCGTGGTCGCGGGCGTCACGGTCGCCGTCGGCTTCAGCGCCCTGGTGGGGCTGAGCTGGTGGAGTCTGGGCCTGCTCATCCTCACCGCCCTGGTCGTCGGCCATCTGGTGCGGGCGGGCGACTTCATCAACGAGGTGGCGATCAGCGCCATGCTGGTGCTGGGGGTGACCCGGGCCACGGACCTGGCCCTGAACCGGGTGCTGGAGACCCTGATCGGCGCCGCGGTCGGCCTGCTGTTCAACCTGCTGTTCGTGCCCCCGGTGTGGGTGCAGCCCGCAGAGGAGGCGCTGCAGGACCTCGCCGGGCGGGTGCGCGGGCTGCTGCTGCGCATGCGCGAGCCGCTGGGCTCCCCGGTCCCGGTGCACCGCGCCGCCGCCCGGCTCCACGAGGCGCGCCGGCTGGACAACGACATCACCCGGGTCGACGAGGCGCTCGTACAGGCCGAGGAGAGCCTGCGGCTCAATCCCCGGGTGAAGGAGGGGCTGCTGTCCCGGGTCGTGCTGCGGACCGGTCTGGACACCCTGGAGATCTGCACCGCCGTCACGAGGGCGATGTCGCGGACCCTGACCGACCTGGCCGCACACCGCAGGGACGAACCGCTGTTCCCGCCCGACGTCGCGGCGGCGACCGAGGAGTTGTTCGACCATCTGGCCGACGCCGTGCACAACTTCGCCGTCCTGGTCACCAGCCCGCTCAGCAGCAGCTCCGAGAAGGCGGAGAACCGGCTGGCCGAGGCGATGGAGGCGGGCCGCGCCAGCCGGGAGAAGGTCGCGCACCTGCTGCTCGCCCGCACCCAGGAGCACCCGCGCCAGTGGCATCTGCAGGGCGCGCTGCTGGCCGAGGCCGACCGGCTGCTCGACGAGCTGGACGTGGAGAAGCGCTCGACACGCCTGGCGGAGGAGCTCGACCGCTACACCCGGGAGGAGCGGGACCGGCATCCGGTGCTGTACGAGCTCAAGCGCCGTCTCCGGGTGCCCCGCCGCCGCCGTCGGCGGCGCTCCACGACCGCACGTGCGGAGGTCTGACCGGCCGGAACGCCGCCCCGGAGGCGACTGTCAGTGGCCGGTGGTTTGCTGGGCAGTGTCGGCCGCCACGGCGGCCGGCGGGTCCGGAGAAGGTGTGCCGCCCGTGCCGTCACCGATTCGGCCGGGCACGTTCCAGGGTCGACAGGGGGCCTCCATGAGTCACGTCGCGACGACACAGGGCGCCGGGCGCGCGGCGACGCGCGAGTCCGCGGCGGAGCGGCTGGAGCCGTACCGGCGGGAGCTGACCGGCTACTGCTACCGGATGCTGGGCTCGGCCTTCGAGTCGGAGGACGCCGTGCAGGAGACGATGGTGCGGGCCTGGCGGGCCCTGGACCGCTTCGAGGGACGCTCCTCGCTGCGGTCCTGGCTGTACCGCATCGCCACCAACGTCTGCCTGGACATGCTCGGCAGCGGCCAGCGGCGCGCCCGGCCCATGGATCTGTCGTCCCCCGGAAGCGCGGAGCTGCCGCCCGGCCCGGCACTGCCGGAGGCCACCTGGATCGAGCCGATGCCCGACGGCCGGATCCTGCCGGGGACGGGCGACCCGGCCGAGACGGCGGTGGCACGGGAGTCGGTGCGGCTGGCGCTCGTCGCCGCGCTGCAGCACCTGGCGCCCCGGCAGCGGGCGGTGCTGATCCTGCGGGAGGTGCTGAGCTGGAGGGCGAACGAGGTCGCCGAGCTGCTGGACACCACGGTCGCGTCGGTCAACAGCGCGCTCCAGCGGGCGCGGGCGACGCTCGCCGCGTGCGACATCACCCCCACCGGCGGGGCGGAGGCCATGGACGAGGAGCGGCGCGCCCTGCTGGCCCGCTACGTCCGTGCCTTCGAGGAGTACGACCTCGACGCGCTCACCGCGGTGCTGCACGACGACGCGACACTGTCCATGCCCCCCTACGAGCTGTGGCTGCGCGGCCATGCCGACATACGGGCGTGGCTGGTCGGGCACGGCGCGGGCTGCCGCGGGTCACGGCTGGTCCCGGTCGCGGCGAACGGCTGCCAGGGGTTCGGGCAGTACCGGCCCGCCCCGGACGGCGGTTTCACCCCCTGGGCGCTCCAGGTGATCGAGGTGTCAGAGGGGCGGATCACCGCGCTCAACTCGTTCCTGGACACCGCCAGGCTGTTCCCGCTGTTCGGCCTGCCGCCGCGGCTCGGTCCCCGCTGAGCCGTCCGGCCCCGGCCACTCGTCCGGAGCCCTGTCCGGGGCCTCTTCCGGGGGGCCGGACAACTGCCCGTCCAGGCCCGTCCAGGCCAGGAGGGACCACAGCGCGCGGTCGGCGCGGGCCAGCCGGAGGCCGCGTCCGAACCGGCGGGCGGTGAGCCGCAGCCGGGCCAGGGCCTCGACCGTGACCAGGTCCGCGGCACAGTGCTCGCCCGCCTCGACGGTGACGGGGTCGGCGCGGGTGCCCTCCAGCAGCCGGTGCAGCCGCTCGCACAGCCGGGGGATGTCGGCACGGGTGACGGGCCGGTCGGCCGCGAGCACGAGGACGGCCGGCTCCGGCCCGGCGCGTCCTGCCCGGCGCCCGCGCCACCCGGTCCGCGGTCCGGTCCACGGTCCGGTCCGCTGTTCGTCATGCCCCGCCAAGGCCCGCCTCCTGTCATAGGGGGTTCCACCGGGGCAGACCGGCCGGGCGGGAGAAAGTCATCGTCCCCCGCCCGCGGCCGAGCGGCCGCCCGGCCCGGTATCCGTGGTGAGGGCGGTGCCACGCGGCGGATCCTCCCGGCCCTGGTCGGCCCGCCGCCGGAAGGCCGGTGTCCCGGCCTTCCGGCGGACGGACCGGGACACCGGTGCCGGGTTCAGGCCGGGACGATCGGCTCCTGGAGCTCGGTCACCCACTTCCCCTTGTCCTCGGGGACCTCCAGGTACAGCTCCCGCGCGTAGCCGGCCGAGCGGTAGCCGTTCCCCTCCACCCAGCGGGCCAGCGCCTGGGCGGTGGGCAGGATGTCGTCCATGGGGCCGCGGTGCACGACGGTGGCGGCGCGGTCGATGCCGGGCAGGTCCACGATCTCGAAGTCGTGGCCGCCGCCGGGAGCCGCCGCGACCGTCAGGCCGGCGTGCACGACCACCGCCCCCTCCCGGTCCGGGGCGCTCTCGTAGTAGGCGATGCCCGGCCCGGAGGGGATGATGCCCGCACGCTCCAGGCGGCGGCACAGCTCCTCGTAGAGCGGCTGGATGACCGGGGTGATGTCCTCGGGTTCGTAGCTGTCGGCGATGCCGCTCAACTCGGCCACCCGGACGGGGGGAACGCTTTTGACCACGATGTCGTGGGCGGGCATGTGTCCCTCGCTCTCGATCGTCCGGAGCCTCGCCTCGACCCGGGCCAGCCGCGCGGCGGCCTCGGCCATCGCGGCCGCCAGTTCCGCCCGCCGCAGCCTGAGCATCCCGCGCAGTTCCTCCGTGCTCACCCGCTCGTCGAGGACCGACTTCACCTGCTGGAGGGTGAGGCCGAGGTCCTTCAGCGCGATGACGCGGTTGAGCCGGGCGAGCTGGCCCGCCTCGTAGAAGCGGTAGCCGCTGGCCGGGTCGGTACGGGCGGGGCGCAGCAGACCGATCGCGTCGTAGTGCCGCAGCATGCGGACCGACACCCTGCCGTGCTTGGCGAAGTCTCCGATGGTGAACATGGTGCCTCACACTTCAGGGCCTCACACGGTGTCATGGTCAAGCCCGCGGCCGGGACGGAACACGAACCGGTGCCCTCCGGCACGTGCCGCCCCGGACGGACGCGGTCACCGGTCGCCGTACGGTAACCGGCCCGCCGGCTCCGGACGGGGACGGGACCGGGACGCGCCGGAGGGCGGCGGGCGGGCTGCCCGGGCGCTCAGCCGCGTCCGTCCGGCTCGCCGAAGGACACGGTGACCCGTTCGAAGCCCAGCGAGCGCAGCAGGTTCTCCAGCATGTCCTCGGTGTTCCGCTCGGCGCGTGCCGTCAGGCCGCTCTCCTTCGCTGCCTCGCCGATGCGCTCCGCCGCCAGTTCGTGCACCTCGCGTTCGTCGCCCGGGTTGCCGGAGAAGAGGTCTCCGAGCCGGTCGAGCAGCCCTCGCTCCTTCATCACCGCGTACGAGCGCTCGACGTCCAGCGCGGGCTTCTCCAGCCGGGCGTGCGGCAGCCGCACCGTCGCCCCCTCGCGGTCCTCGGTGACCGTGACGGCGTCCTCGCCGAGGCCGCCGAGGTCCACATAGGCGCCGACGCTGCCGGTGCCGACGAACAGGGTCCGGCTGCCGCGCACCGCGTCCGGCAGGAACTTCGCGTCCTTCTCCAGATCGACGACGACCTGGAAGGTGCCGGAGGCGCCCTCGTAGCGGCTCATGTCCCGCAGGGACTTCAACACCGCGGGACCCGTGCGGTCCTCGGTCTCGGTGGCGAAGGGATTGCTCAGGTCCGGAAGCAGGCGGAGCTGACCGGCCAGCAGGAACCCGGCGAGCAGGAGGACCAGGAACAGCGGTGGGACGAGCCACCGCGCGGAGGGCAGCCGGCGCGGGGCGGGCGAGAACCTGACGGACCGGGCCATCCGGTGAACACCTCCGGGGCGGCGGGGAGAGTCTGCCTCCACCGTCTTCCCGGAATCCGCCTTCTCATGGCGTCCGGCGGGCGCGCCGGCGCGCCCGCACGCTCGGAGGCTTCCCCGCGCTCCCGGCGGCCCCGCCACCCGCGCACCCGCCCATCCGTCCGGGCGTCCCCGCGGACCGGGGAACCCCACGCCGCGGAGGCCGCCCTTCCGCCGGGCCGGTTCTCCGCCGCCCGAACAGAAGACATGGCAACCGAAGAAGTCCCAGTGGCAAATGCGCCGTTAACCGGACAGTACGGCCGACCGGTAGGAAGGAGCCGCTTAAACCAGGAAAGGCCGCGCCCGTACAATCACCTCTGGGCGGTTGACTCCGGCAAGGCTCCCGATGGCGGAAATTAGCGGTCGAAAGGCAGGACGGATCCTTCGCGAGACAGAGATCCGGAGGCATCCTCCGGCACTCGGTCTACTGAATATCGGACAACATCACCAAGGCGTCGCGGCTGTTCCGGTGAAAACCCGCAGGAACCCACCGGAGAGAACAGTCCGCCGCACACCGCTCCCGTCGCGGGGGCATTCTCCTCCCACCGTCGGCGGGGCCGGGGATCGCGCCGGGGGCACTTCACGGGGCGTTCTTTCGGACGTGTTTCCCGGACGCCGTACGCACCCTTGCCCGGCCGCCCGTCCTTCCCTACTGTGGGAGCGCTCCCACTTCTCCCCCCACGGGACAGCTGGAGGCCAGGTCATGGGCGACCTCCCCGGTCGCGCGATGCCGTCTCGCCCTCCAGCGTCCAGCCGCACGCTCCGCATCGTCCGCAACAGTCCGCACGGGTACGTGGACCGCTCCGGCCGCACTCCGGCCGGAGTCGTGCCCCGCGGGCACCGGGCACCGACGACCGCCCCCTGTCGGAGGCCGCCCGCGGACGCCGGGCCGTGCCGCCGGCTCCGGTCCCGGAAGGGGAGCTCTCGGGAGTCCGGATGGCAACACCCGCACATCCCACCGCGCGGGCCGACGGAGCCGGTTCCCCTCCGGCTGCGACGCGTTCGCGACGATCGATTGGAGAGTCATGTCCGGAGTCTTCCTCGCCGGTGGAGCGGCCGCGGCGTTATTCGCCTCGGCGCTGGCCGGCACCACTGTGGACACGGAGCCGGTTTCCACGGTTCCCGCCGAGAAGATCCAGGTCGGCGTCAACACGGTCAACGGGTCGGGTTGCCCGGCGGGGACGGCGGCCGTGGCCGTCTCCCCCGACAACACCGCCTTCACCGTGACCTACAGCAACTACCTCGCCTCGGTGGGCGTGGGCTCGCACCCGACCGACTTCCGGAAGAACTGCCAGCTCAACCTGAACGTGAAGGTCCCGCACGGCTTCACCTACGCCATCGCGAGCGTGAACTACCGCGGGTACGCCTACCTGGAGAAGGGCGCCACCGCGCTGCAGAAGGCGCAGTACTTCCACCAGGGCTCGGCCGAGACCAAGTCCGCCACGCACAAGATCGACGGCCCGTACGACAACAACTGGCAGCACACGGACGAGGCCGAGGTCGGCGAGATGGTCTGGGCGCCCTGCGGCGTGGAGCGGAACTTCAACATCAACTCCGAGCTCCGGGTCGACGGCGGCAGCTCCAACCTCAAGGAGACCACCAGCTTCATGGCCATGGACTCCACCGATGGTGCCGTGAGCACCATCTACCACATCGCCTGGAAGAAGTGCGAGAGCTGATCCGCACACGCATGGTCCACGCGTAACCGCGTCCGGCTCGGCCGCGAGCGGAAAAGACAGGACCCCGAGGGAAGGCCGCCCCCGAACCGGTCGTGTCCGTCACGGGCACACCGGGGCGGCGACCGGTACCGGACAGCACGGCGCTCCGCTGTGCCGAAAAACCGGGAAACCCTTCGGCGGCGACACGGAGAGCCGAACCACGCGGACCGGTGTCCCGCCGTCCCAGCCACTTCCATCGCTGGGACGGCGGGGTGTCCACCAGTGCCCGCGGGAATCGGAGAAAGCTTTCCGTGGCCGGGGGAACGGGGTGTTCACAATCCCTCGCTCCTTTCCTGGAGCCGCGGTGCCCGCAGTCGGCGGGCGATGTCCGCCAAAGACGCGGTATGACGCGAATCGGCGATTTCACTCGGCAAACGCGTCGGGCCTCTCTGCCCCGTCGCGCTTCACAGACGATTGATTGGAGAACCATGTCCGGAGCACTTGTTGCCGGCGGCGCGATCGCGGCGTTATTCGCCTCGTCGTTCTCGTCGAACGTCGTCGCGACTCCTCCCTACTTCGAGGACGCGCCGACCGACAGAATGGTGATCGAGGTCCTCACGGTCAACGGGTCGGGCTGCCCGCTCGGCACCGCGGCCGTGGCCGTCGCTCCCGACAACACGGCCTTCACCGTGACCTACAGCGACTACATCGCCTCGGTCGGCGTGGGCTCGAAGCCCATGGACTTCCGGAAGAACTGCCAGCTCAACCTGGCCGTCCGGGTCCCGCAGGGCTTCACCTACGCCATCGCGAGCGTGAACTACCGCGGCTACGCCTACCTGGAGAAGGGCGCCACCGCCACGCAGAAGGCGCAGTACTTCTTCCAGGGCCAGGCGGAGACCCGGTCGGGGACCCACCAGCTCGCGGGTCCGTACGACGAGAACTGGCAGTCGACCGACGAGGTTCCCGTCGGCTCGCTGGCCTGGGCGCCCTGCGGCGAACTGCGGAACTTCAACATCAACACCGAACTGCGGGTCAGCGGCGGCAGTTCGAACACCGCCGAGACCACCAGCTTCATCGCGATGGACTCCACCGACGGTTCCGTCAACACCACCTACCAGCTCGCCTGGAAGGAGTGTGACGAAGACGGCGGTGACGGCGGGGAGGCCTGATCCTCATCCCGGGACACCATCCGGACCGAGATCCGGGAAGTGCCCGGAGGGGCTCCCGGACTGACCGCGGGGTGCGGTACCCGGCCCGGTGCCGCACCCCCACCGCCGGCGGCCACCGCCGGCACCGGCTCACCGGATGACAGCCGGACCGGCCCGTCCCCGGTCCACACAGGGGCCCGGACGTCCGCCCAGGACGTTCCGGGCCCCTTTCCCTTCTCCGTTTCCCCGTCTCCGCCCGTCCCCGCCGCGCCTCCGCGCTCCCCCGGCCGCCCCGTGGGGCGCGCACCGCCTCCGGGAGCCTCCTCGCCGCCAGTGTCAACCGGTATCGAACGGAGGACGGCGGGTACCGGTGCACTCGTGGAAGGCTCTCGGGCCCCGGCCGGACACCGGCAGGGCCCGACCGGCGTCCGCGGAGCGGTGCCACCGGCGGTACGCCGCGGAGCACCGCGGCCGCGGGGAACGACGAGAGACGTGGAGATCGGAGTGACTGTGACGGAGTATCCGGGCGGCCAGGCTCCGGCGGGGCGGGACGTACCGCCCCGCCCACGCCCGGTGTCCGGTCCCGGCGGCGGGTGGGAGCGCCCGGGGCCCCGGGACCATCACAAGGAGCCCGGGGAGCTGCCCCCCAACCGCACCCAGGCCATCCTGGAGGCCACCAAGCAGGTGGCCACTCTGCTCAAGGGCGCGGGGCACCCCTTCGCGCTGGCGGGCAGTGTCGCCGTGTACGCGCACGGCGGACCCGACAACCTCCAGCACGACGCCGACTTCTGCGTCCTGCCCGAGGACGCCGACGCGGTGGCCGCCACGCTGCGCGACGCCGGCCTCGAGGTGTACACACCGCCGGAGGACTGGCTGCTCAAGGCGCGCTGCCTGGGGCAGGACATCGACCTGATCTTCCGGCTGGCGCGGCAGCCGGTGACCCGCGAACTGCTGGACCGGGCCGACCGGCTGTCCGTGGAGTCGGTGCACATGCCCGTGCTGTCGGTGACCGACCTGGTCGCCAGCCTGCTGACCGCCTTCACCGAGCACCACTGCGACTTCGGCGCCGTCCTGCCGATCGCCCGGGCGCTGCGGGAGAAGGTCGACTGGTCCCGGGTGCGGCGTGAGTGCGGCGCGGATCCGATGCCGGGCGCCTTCCTCTACCTGCTGGAACGCCTGCAGGTCGTCGAGCCGGAGGAGGAGTCCCATGATGGACCGTGACGCCCGCCGGGCCGGTTCCGGGGAAGGCGCCGGTGCCGGTGCCGGTGCCGGGAACACCGAGTACCGCATCGCCCATCTCCAGGAGCGGCTCGTCCGCGAGGAGATCGCCGAGCTGGGCATGCGTATCGAGTCCCGCGGCGACGCCGTCGTGGTCACCGGTACCGTCCCCACCGCCGAGTGCCGTGAGACCGTCGAGCGCGTCGCCCGGGAGGAGCTGGCCGGCGTGCCGGTACGGACCGACATCGTCGTGGCCGACGCCACCGCCCCCGACCGCCCGGAGGAACTCGCATGATCCGCATAGCAGCCGTCGGCGACATCCACATGGGACCGGACAGCGCCGGAGTGCTCCGCCCGGCCTTCGAGAAGCTGCCCGAGTGTGCCGACCTCCTGCTCCTCGCCGGTGACCTGACCCGGCACGGCACCCTGGAGGAGACCCGGGTCGTGGCCGAGGAGGTCTCCGGCCTGGGTGTGCCGGTGATCGCCGTACTGGGCAACCACGACCACCACGACGAGCGTCCGGAGGAGGTCACCGCCCTGCTGCGGGAGTCGGGCGTGACCGTCCTGGAGGGCGGGGGCACGGTCGTCGACGTGCGCGGGACGCGGGTCGGCGTCGCGGGCACCAAGGGCTTCGGCGGCGGGTTCGCCGGACGCTGCGGCAGCGAGTTCGGCGAGCGGGCCATGAAGGACTTCATCCGCTACACCCGCGGCTGCGCGGACGGCCTGCGGACCGCGCTGGAGGACCTGGGGCGGCAGGGCTGCGCCGTACGCGTCGCCCTGACGCACTTCTCCCCGGTGCCCGACACGCTCGCCGGGGAACCGCTGGAGATCTACCCCTTTCTGGGCAGCTACCTGCTGGCCGAGGCGGTGGACACCGCCGGTGCCGACCTGGCCGTCCACGGGCACGCCCACGCGGGCACCGAGCACGGCCTCACCAGCGGCGGGGTGAAGGTGCGCAACGTCGCCCAGCCGGTCATCCGCCGGGCCTTCGCCGTGTACCACCTGGAGCCCGGCACGGTGCACGGGGTACACGGCGCTGGGGACCTGGCCCGGGCCGCCCGCTGAGGCACGGAGGGGCGGACGGGGAGCGGGGACCGGCCGGGAGGGCGGACGAGAAGGGCGGGCGGGGCGGAGAGGAAGGAGCGGCCCATGTCCGGCGCCGCAGGAACCACCGGAACCGGTCCCCCGCGCGGAGAGGCCGGTGCCCGGCTCAGGCATGTCGCCGCCGATGTCTTCGGCTGGTCCGAGCTGCGCCCCGGCCAGGCCGGGGCCATGGCCGAGGTGCTGCGGGGGCGGGACACCCTGGTGGTGATGCCCACCGGGGCGGGGAAGTCCGCCGTCTACCAGGTGCCCGCGGTGCTGCTGCCCGGCCCCACCGTGGTGGTCTCCCCGCTCATCGCGCTCCAGCGGGACCAGACCGAGGGCCTGCGGGAGAGCGACGCCCCCGGCGCGGTCGCGATCAACTCCGACCAGGCCGCCGCTGAGACCGCCGACGCCTGGCGGGCCGTCCGCCGGGGGGACGCCGAGTACCTCCTGCTCTCCCCCGAGCAGCTCGCCAAGGACGAGGTGGTGGAGCGGCTGGCCCGGCTCTCCCCCTCCCTGTTCGTCGTCGACGAGGCCCAGTGCATCTCCTCCTGGGGTCACGACTTCCGCCCGGACTACCTGCGCCTGGGACATGTGGTGCGGCGTCTGGGCCGTCCCACCGTCCTCGCCCTGACCGCCACGGCGGCCCCGCCCGTCCGGGAGGAGATCACCGACCGGCTGGGCATGGCCGATCCGGCGCGGATCGTCGCCGGTTTCGACCGGCCGAACCTGCGGCTGGAGGGGCACCGCTTCACCGACGACGAGGAGAAGCACCGGGCCGTGGCGGAGCGAGCCGCCGCGGAGCCGGGCCCCGGCATCGTCTACACGGCCACCCGCCGGGAGGCGGAGGACTGCGCGGCGCGGCTGGTGGACCTCGGCCTGTCCGCAGTCGCATACCACGCGGGCATGCGCGCGGGCGACCGCGCCCGGGTGCACGACGCGTTCCTCGGCGGCGAGCTGGACGTGGTGGCCGCCACCTCCGCCTTCGGGATGGGCATCGACAAGCCCGACGTGCGGTTCGTGCTGCACGCCTCCGTGCCCGGTTCTCCCGACGCCTACTACCAGGAGATCGGCCGGGCGGGCCGGGACGGCGCCCCGGCGTCGGCCGTGCTGTACTACCGGCCCGAGGACCTGGGGCTGCGGCGGTTCTTCTCCGCCGGGAGCCCCGACCCCCGGGTGCTGGCCGATGTCGCCGCCCGGATCCGGCGGCACGGCGGCCCGTTGCCCGCCGCGCGCCTGCGCAGGCGGACCGGCCTGTCGTCCGCCCGCCTCACCGCGGCCGTCAACCTGCTGGAGGAGGCCGGAGCGGTGACCACCGCCCCCGGTGGCGAGCTGCTGCCCGCCGGGGACGACTCGCCGCGCGAGGCCGCCGACCGCGCGGCCGAGGTCGCCGAGGCCCGGCGGAGGCTGGAACGGTCCCGGGTGGAGATGGTGCGCGGCTACGCCGAGACCACCGGATGCCGGCGCCGCTTCCTGCTGGGTTACTTCGGCGAGGACTACGAGCCGCCGTGCGGCAACTGCGACAACTGCCTGCTGGAGCAGGAACGGAAGCAGGAGCGGCAGGGGTTCGAGCGGCTGGAACAGGAGCGGGAGCGGGAACGCGGCGAGCACGCGGGGGAACCGGCCCCGCCGCGCGGGGCGCGCTTCCGCACCGGGGCGCGGGTGCGCCACCGGGAGTGGGGCGAGGGCCTGGTGATGAGCGAGGAGGAGGACCGGGTCACCGTCCTGTTCGACTCGGTGGGCTACCGCACCCTGTCCCTGACCGCTGTGTCCGGGCAGGAACTGCTCACCCTCGTAGAGGACCCGGCCGCCGGGAACGGCCGGTAGCGCGGCGGCGCCACCGGGTCGGATCAGCGGATCGGGCCAGGGGTGGTGTCGTTGGGCGTGCGTCAGCCGGCTACCGGGCCGTGCGGCAGCCTGCCGGGGTCTGCGTCCCGACTGGACGCGCCGTTCGGGAGCGGACCCCGATCGGCGCGTCGCGGACCGCGGCGGCACGTGCCGCGACCGGCGATGTCCGCCTCGTCCCGGCGGAGTCCGGGCGGTGATCGAGCCGTCGGCAGGTGCGACCGGGTCTCGCCCGCGGCGGGCCAGGGCGAGGGCCGGGATCACGGTGGGTCCCGGCACCGGCAGCCGGCGGGCCACGACCTCGCAGGGCCGCGGTCAGCCAGGAGTGTCCAGGCCGTCGCGACCGGGCGCCGCCCGGATCCGGCCGAGCCACTGTGTGCCCAGCCGGCGCCCGCCGGGGAGCTGGTCGTCCCGGTCCCAGCGCCATGTCGTGATCATCGCCAGTACGAGGATCCGGCACTGGCGCAGCAGAACCTGATCGGCCCCCGGGTAGTGTGCGCCGACTTCTTCGGGCGCATGGGCGAGGTCGAACTCGACGGGCCCGCGGCAGCACGTCTCGAGGTCGACGAACAGCGGCCCGCCCTCCGTGGCGAGCACGTTGCCCGGGTGCGGCTCGCCGTGCAGCGGCTGCCCGGCACCGCCGCGCTCGCCGATCACCCGTCCCAGGCTCCGCAGCGTGGCACCGAGCAGTTCCCGGTCCGCGTCGGCGAGCGCCGGAGTGCGGTCGCGGTCCGCCACGAGGTGCTGAGCCCGCTCGACCCGGTCCGTGAAGCGCGGCACCGGGACGTCGAGCTCGCGCATGCCGGCATGCAGCCGCCCGAGCGCACCGGCGTAGTCGGCCGGTGAGACCTCCCGGGGCGTCACGGGCTCGTAGTAGGTCCACAGCGTGACCGCGAAGCCGTCCCGCTCATGGACACACGGCTCCACGCGCGGCTCGAGGGCGGCCACCGGGCACCCGGCTCCGGCGAGCCGCCGAGCGAGCTCGACCTCGGACCGCGCGACCTGGTCCGCCGCAGGTGCCACCCGGGCCACGACGTCACAGGGCAGCAGACGCAGCGTGAGCCTGTTCGAGTCCTGCAGAACGACCGCGTCCTCGGCCGCCAGACCGAGTGACGAGGCGGCCGACACGGCCGCGGCCACCGCACGCGGGACCTCCAACGCCTGCACCGCCGCCCGCCCCCTCTCCCTTCGAACACCGCCACGACTCCCCAAGTGGTGACCCCGCGCACCCCACCAGGTTTCGGTCTTCCCCGACCCCGGTCACCGGGACGCGGATGCCTCGACGGAGAACACGGCGCCCTGCGGGTCCCGGATGACCGCCAGCCGTCCCGTCGGCGTCCGGGCGGGGCCCTCGACCACCTCGGCTCCCAGAGCCCGGGCCCTGGCCGCCGTCGCGTCGACGTCGTCGACCCGGAAGTGGACGTGCCAGTGCGGCCGTACGCGCGGGTCGGGGGCGTCCTCCACCGCTCCGCCGCTGATGCCCGCCACGGTGCGCCCGTCGACGCGCAGGAGCACCCGGTCGTGCTCGTAACGGATGTCGTAGCGGTCGGGATCGGCCCGGTCCCAGCCGAAGACCTCCCCGTAGAAGAGGGCGGCGGCGAAGGAGTCCCGGGTGATCAGCTCCAGCCAGGCGGGGGCGCCGGGCCTGCCGCCCCTGCGCCACTCGGGGTCGGTGCCGCCCTCCCAGATCCCGAAGACCGCTCCCGCGGGATCGGCGGCCCAGGCCACCCGGCCCGAGCCGAATCCGACCGGCCCGACCGCGACGGTGGCGCCGCGCTCCCGCACCCGGCCGGCGGCCGCGTCGACGCTGTCGGTGGCGAAGTACGCCGTCCAGGCGGTGAGGACCCGCAGGGTGTCCCGGGCCTCGCCCAGTCCGGCGACCGCCGTGTCCCCGGCCAGCGCGATCATGTAGTGGCCCAGCTTCTGCGAGCCGGGTCGGTACCGCCAGCCCAGCAGTTCGCCGTAGAAGTGCTGGGCCGCCTCCAGGCTGGGGACCAGCAGGGTGACCCAGCAGGGAACCCCCTGAGAGGCGCGCGCGGTCTCCGTCACTGCCGATCACCACACCGTATCTCGCCGTGTATCGCCGTATCTCGCCGTGCCGCCGCATCTCGCCGTGCGTCACCCGGCGACACGATGCTGCCCTCTCGCGGCGCCGCGGGAAAACCGGCGGCCACCAACCGGAGCAATCCGGGCCGCCCCGCCCACCGGTCAGGGGCGGCGCCAGGAGTCGTCCGGCAGATGCGAACCGGCCTGCGGCCCCATCCGCAGCATCCCGCCGTCGACCGCCCAGGAGGCCCCGGTGACATAGGCGGCCTCCGGGCCGGCCAGGAAGGCGATCACGGCGGCCACCTCGCGTGCGTCACCCGGCCGCCCGGCGGGGATGCCCGGCCGGGGCTCGGTGGTCACGTCGGTGTCCTCCTGGCCGGTCATCGGGGTGGCGATCTCGCCGGGCGCGACGGAGTTGACGGTGATCCCGTCCGCGGCCAGTTCCAGGGCCATGACCTGGGTGAGCAGGCCGAGCCCGCCCTTGGCCGCGCAGTAGGGCGCGGCACCCACCCGCGGCTGGTGCTCGTGGACGCTGGTGACGTTGACGATCCGGCCGCCGTCCCCCTGCTCGATCATGCGGCGGGCAGCGCGCTGGGAGCACAGGAAGGGGCCCACGAGATCGGTGTCCAGGACCTTCCGGACGGTGTCGGGACCGATGTCGAGGAAGGGCGTGGCGGTGCCGGTTCCCGCGTTGTTTACCAGGACGTCGATCCTGCCCAGTTCGTCGGCGAGCCGGTCGACGGTGTCCGCCGCGCCGGGCAGCTCGGTGAGGTCCAGCCGCGCGACGACGGCCCGGCGGCCCTTCTCGCGCACCTCGGCGGCCGTGGCCAGGGCGCCCTCCTCGTCCGTGTGCCAGGTGATGCCGACGTCCATGCCCCGCTCGGCCAGGCGTACGGCGGTGGCACGGCCGATTCCCGAGTCCGCCCCCGTGATCACGGCGGTCCGCGGGGTGAATGCGCCGGTTGCGCTCATCTGCTCTCCGTAGGTCGTCGGGCGGCCCGGCCCGGGTCCGGCAGCTCCGGTACCCGGGTTCCCGCAGCCGAAACTGACGGGACGTGTGAGACGGACGAGACGCCTTGAGGCCGTCTGAGGCGGATGGCATCCGGTGGCCGTCCGGGACGCGCCCTCCGCTACGCGGTGGACGCGACGCCGCAGCGCGCGGTGGACCCCCTCGGCACATACCGGGCGGTGGGAGACCACCGCTCGGCGACCGGCCGTCCGTCGATCAGCTCCAGTACCGACTCGGCGACCAGCACGCCGTACCGGTGCACGTCCACGCTCATGGTGGTCAGCGGTGGCGAGGTGAGCCGGCACATGGTCGAGTCGTCCCAGGCGACCAGGCTGAGCCGCTCCGGTACCGCGACGCCCAGCTCCTTCGCCGCGGCCAGTCCCGCGACGGCCATGACGTCGTTGTCGTAGAGGATCGCGGTGGGCGCGTCCGGCCCGCGCAGCAGCGCCTTCGTCAGCCGCCCGCCCGACTCCTCCGAGTAGTCGCCCTCGACGACGACCGGTTCGACGCCGGCCGCCCGGCACCCCTCGGTCAGGGCCGCGGTACGGGCCCGGGTGTGCAGCAGGTCCGCGGGGCCGCCGACCCGTGCGATGCGCCGGTGGCCGAGGTCCAGCAGCCGGGCGAGCGCCTCGTGCACCGGGCCGGCGTCGTCGGTGCGGATCACGGGCCCGGCCGGGTCGCTCCCGCCGCCGTCCGCACCGCCCCCGCCGACCAGCACGGCCGGCAGCGCCAGCTCGCGCAGGACGGACGGCCGCCGGTCGCCGACGGTGCGGTTGACCACCAGGACCGCCTCGACCAGTTCCCGCGCCGCCCAGCGCCGGTAGGCGGCGATCTCGGCCTCCTGGTCGGCCACCACATGCAGCAGGACGGACAGACCGCGCTCGGCGAGGCGCTCCTCGATGCCCGCGATGAACTCCATGAAGAACGGCTCGGTGCCCAGCAGTCGCGCGGGGCGCGCGAGCACCAGCCCGACGGCTCCCGAGAAGTCGGCGCTACCCATCGCTCATCCCCACTCGCCCCTGCTCGTCCCTGCCCGGCCCCACTCGATCGGCTCCGCCCGTTCCGTCCGGGCCCCGTCCCGGCCGCCCGGCCGCCGCGCCGCCCCGCGGCCGCTCAGGACCGTGCCGCCGGAGCGCTCAGGGCGTTGGCGGAACGGAGGACCAGCGGTCCCGTCAGCGCTGCCGGATCGATGCCGGCCGCGGTGGTGACCGTGAAGGAGCGCCGCTCCCCCGCCAGCATCGGCACCAGCATCTCGTCCACGACCGCGTCGGGCGCGACCCGGTCGGCCAGGATCGCCACATCGCGCGCGAACGACGCGGCGTGCACGTCCACCCGGTAGCCGCCGGGCACCGCGACGGCCTCCGCCTTGAGCGGCTCGGGGTCGTACGCCAGCTCGCGGTCCTCGGCGAAGAGGTGCACGGCGCGTACCCCGCCCGCGGTGGCCACCAGCACCTCCTCCCGGGCGTTCCCCGGACCGGTCAGCGGCGCCGCCAGCTCCGTCCGGGCGACCGAGCGGGGCGGGACGTCCAGGGCGAGCCCGGTGCTCCGCAGCACGGTGCCCGCGAAGGTCTGCCGCTCCAGCCGCAGCTCACCGGTCCAGGGCTCGTCGTGGTCGTTGACCGCGAGCAGGACCCGGCGGCCCTCGCGGGGCTGCACGGTCAGCAGGCGTGGCGCGCAGGCGTGGCGCAGGCCGTACCACAGCGGCTTGGGGCGCCCGTCGCCGTCCACCGCGGCCCAGGAGGTGACCGGCCAGCAGTCGTTGAGCTGCCAGACGACCGCGCCGGCGGTCCGCGGCCACCAGGAGCGGAAGTGCTCGATGCCGAAGGCGACCGCGCGGGCCTGGTTGAGCTGGGTGGCCCAGTGCCAGTCCTCGAAGGTCCTGGGGACGGGCAGGTGCGGGGCCATGCCGCGGTCCAGCTTGGCGTTGCCCTCCTCGGCCTTCTGGTGGAGCAGGAAGGCGGGCGAGGTGGGGGTCCGCGGCTCGTCGTGGATCCACTTCGTCAGGGTCGCCCAGGTCGGCGGGCCCTGGAAGCCGAACTCGGAGCAGAACCGCGGGATGTGGTCGCGGTAGTGGGTGTAGTCGACGCGGTTCCACACCTCCCACTCGTGGCGGGTGCCGTGGTCCTGGTCGTTGGGGTGGAGCCCGTCGGCCGGGGCGCCGGGGCTGTAGGGGCTGTTGGCGCAGTAGAAGCGGGTCGGGTCGAGCTCGGCCACGATCGACGGCAGCAGTTCGGTGTAGTAGCGCAGGCCCCAGGTGCGGCCCTTCAACTGCTCGGGCCAGCCCCAGTCCCGGAAGCCCCACATGTTCTCGTTGGCGCCGTTCCACAGCGCCAGGGAGGGGTGCGGGGTGAGGCGGGCGACGTTCTCCCGGGCCTCCGCCTCGACCTCGCTCCACAGCGGCTCCTCCTCGGGGTAGGAGGCGCAGGCGAAGGGGAAGTCCTGCCAGACCAGCATGCCGCGCTCGTCGCAGACGTCGTAGAAGTCCTCGGTCTCGTAGATGCCGCCGCCCCACACCCGCAGCAGGTTCAGATGGGCGCCGGCCGCCTGGTCCACCCGGCGCTCGATCCGCTCGCGCGTGACGCGGGTGAGGAAGTGGTCGTCGGGGATCCAGTTGGCGCCCTTGACGAAGAGCGGCCTGCCGTTGACGGTGACGGTGAAGGGGGTGCCGATCTCGTCGGGGGTGGTGTCCACGGTGACGGTGCGGAAGCCGACGCGGCGCCCGTAGGTGTCCAGCGGCTCCCCGGCGCCGGCGCGGCCGTCCGCCCCGAAGGCGCCGAGGGTGACGTCGAGGTCGTACAGGGGCTGGTCGCCGTGGCCGGCGGGCCACCACAGCCGGACGCCGGGGACGGTGACGGTGACGACCGCGCTCGTCCCGCCCGCGGGCACGGTGACGCGTCCGGTGCGGCCGGCCACACCGGCGGTCAGTTCCAGCGGGGTGTCCTCGCCCCGGCCGGAGCGTTCGAGGTCGACGTGGATCTCGGCGCGGCCGGTGCCGTCGGCGTCCACCGTCACCAGCGGACGCACCCGGGCCAGCCGGGCGGTGTGCCAGCGCTCCAGGCGCACCGGTTTCCAGATGCCCGCCGTCTGCAGGTCCGGGCCCCAGTCCCAGCCGAAGCTGCAGGCCATCTTGCGCACCATGTTGAAGGGGTGCGGGTAGACGTGGGCGCGGCGGCCGAGCCGCCGCTCGGTCTCCTCGGCGTACTCCAGGGCGGAGCGGAAGGAGACGGCCAGTCGGTGGGAGCCGCCGCCGCGCAGGGCCTCGCGGACGTCGAACCGGTAGCCGCGGTGCATGTTGGCCGTGCTGCCGAGCGTCCTTCCGTCCAGTTCGACCGTCGCCACGGTGTCCAGGCCGTCGAAGACGAGGTCCACCCGCTCTCCGGGGGCGGGCGGGCCGGCCTCGAAGGCGAGCTCGTACCGCCAGTCGGTGCGGTGCGCCCAGACCAGTTCCGCCTCGGCTCGGTCCAGGTAGGGGTCGGGGATCAGACCGGCCGCCAGCAGGTCCAGATGGGCGCTGCCCGGCACGGTGGCCGGCACCGTCCGCCCCGCGACGTCCGGGGGGACCGGTCCCGCGGTCGCCGACAACTGCCAGCCGTCGTGCAGGGTTCGGCGGATCATCGGCGCTCACTCCTAGGTCGGCTCCGCCGGGCGGAGCGGCGGGCGGGTCGGGGAAGGGGCGGAAGAGCAGAGGAGGACGGCGGGACGGAGGGGAACGGCCGGGAGGGCCGGGATCGCGGTCTGCCGGAGGCACCGGCCGGCGACCGGTGGATTTCGCCGCCACGGGCCGGGTATCGTCGCCCGAGATTCTTACGCCACCGAACAAAGTAAGTCAACGGCACCCCCGGCCCGCCCGGCCAGGACGGAGACCCACCGTGGCACCGCGTCCCGTTCCCCCGCCTTCCCCCGGTTCCCCGGCTCCCTCCGGTGCCGCGCCCCCCGAGGTGACACAGCTGCGGGCGGCCGGCGTCGGGCTGGTGCTCGACCTGACCGGCGGCACCCTTCCCCGGGTGCTGCACTGGGGTGCCGACCTCGGCGGTCTCGGCCCCGGGGAGCTGACGGACCTCCGGCTCGCGCGGACGCCCCAGCCCATCGGCTTCCCGGTGGACGATCCCGTCGAGGTGGCCGTGCTGCCCGAGCAGTCGGCGGGCTGGCTCGGCACCCCCGGGCTGGCCGGCAACCGCGGCGGGAAGGACTTCTCCACGGCCTTCACCGTCCGCGAGACGGCATGGACGGTCCCCGGGCACTCCTCCTCCCCCGGTGCCGACCGGGGCGGACGCGTCACCGTCCGCGCCCGTGATCCCGCAGCCGGACTGGACCTGGAGCTGGTGATCGAGCTGACCCCCGCCGGACTGGTGCGCCAGCGTGCGGCGGTCGCCAACCGCGGCTCCTCCCCCTTCGCCCTGGACGCGCTCCACCTCACCCTGCCGGTGCCCGCCGTCGCCACCGAGCTGCTGGACTTCACCGGGCACCATCTGCGCGAGCGCGGCCCGCAGCGCACCGCCTTCACCCAGGGGCTGCGGATGCGGGAGAACCGCACCGGACGCACCGGCCACGACAGCGCCTACCTCCTCGCCGCGGGTACGGCGGGCTTCGGCAACCGCTCGGGCGAGGTGTGGGCGGTGCACACCGCCTGGTCCGGCAACCACCGCACCTTCGCCGAGCGCACCTTCCACTCCGTCTCGCTGCTGGGCTCCGGCGAGCTGCTGCTCTCCGGCGAGGTGGAACTGGCGCCGGGCGAGTCCTACACCTCCCCCTGGCAGTACGGCTCGTACGGGCGGGGCCTGGACGAGGTGTCCGCCCGCTTCCACCGCTGGCTGCGGTCCCGGCCGCACCATCCCGCGGCCCCGCGGCCGGTCACGCTCAACACCTGGGAGGCCGTCTACTTCGACCACGACCTGTCGCGGCTGCGCGCCCTGGCCGACGCCGCCGCCGCGGTGGGAGCCGAACGCTTCGTCCTGGACGACGGCTGGTTCGGCGCGCGCCGCGACGACCGGCGCGCGCTGGGCGACTGGTACGTCTCGGACGAGGCGTGGCCCGGCGGCCTGCGGCCGCTGACCGACCATGTGACCGGGCTGGGCCTGCAGTTCGGCATCTGGGTGGAGCCGGAGATGATCAGCGAGGACTCCGACCTCGCCCGCGCCCACCCCGACTGGATCATGGCCACCGGCGGCCGGCTGCCCGGCGCGGCCCGCCACCAGCAGGTGCTCGACCTGGCCCGCCCCGAGGCGTACGCGCACCTCCTGGCGCGCCTGGACGAGCTGCTGGGCACGTACCCGGTCTCCTACCTCAAGTGGGACCACAACCGCGATCTGGTGGAGGCCGGGCACCGGCCCACCGGCCGCGCGGGCGTGCACGGCCAGACGCTGGCGGTCTACCGGCTGCTGGACGAGCTGCGCCGCCGCCATCCGGGAGTGGAGATCGAGTCCTGCTCCTCCGGCGGCGGACGGGTGGACCTGGAGATCCTCCGGCGCACCGACCGGGTGTGGGTCTCGGACTGCATCGACGCCCTGGAGCGGCAGGGCGTCCAGCGCTGGACGAACGCGCTGATCCCGCTGGAGCTGATGGGCACCCACGTGGGTGCCGGCACCGCGCACACCACCGGACGCCGCCATCCGCTCGACTTCCGGGCGGGCACGGCGCTGTTCGGCCACTTCGGCATCGAGTGGGACCTGACCGCGGCGTCCCCGGGGGAACTGGCCCGGCTGGGCGAGTGGGTGGCCCTGTACAAGGAGCTGCGCGGCCTGCTCCACACCGGCACGGCCGTCCACGCCGATCATCCGGACCCCGCCCTCCGGCTGCACGGCGTGGTGGCCGCCGACGGCTCCGACGCGCTGTACGCCCTCGTCGCCACGGCCACCTCGGAGCTGTATCCGCCCGGGCCGGTCCGGCTGCCCGGGCTCGACCCCGGCGCGGTGTACCGCGTACGGCCGCAGCCCCCCGGCGACCTGCCCGACGGCAACCCCCACCACTGGGGCGTGCCCCTGCCGTGGTGGACGCCCCAGGGCGTACGCCTGCCGGGCCGGGTGCTGGCCGCCGCAGGCCTCCAGGCACCGGTGCTCCACCCCGAGCGGCTGGTGCTGCTGCGCGCGACCCGGGTCTGAGTCCGGATCCGGGGCGCGGGGGAGGCGAGCGGCGGTCAGGGGGCGGGGGCGGAGGCCGCGCCCCCGGCTCCGGCCCGCGGTTCCGCGCCCCGGCCGTCGCCTTCGGCCCCGGTGGCCCCGGCGGTCCCGGAATCCCCGGCGTACAGCCAGCACTTGGCGTAGTGGCCGGGGCCCACCGCGAAGTCCTCCGGCATCCGGCCGCAGATCCCCGTCGCCGCCGGGCACCGGTCCCGGAAGGCGCATCCGGGACCGCCGCCGGGGAGGACGGGGCCGCCCGCCGGTTCCGGCGCCGGCGCCCCGCCGGTCCGGTCCCGGCCGCGGGCCTCCGGGTCGGGCGCGGCGGCCGCCAGGATCCTGGTGTACGGATGCCGGGGACCGAGGATCACCTCGTCCGCCGGCCCTCGCTCGACCACGCGCCCGCGGTACATCACCAGGATGTCGTCGGAGAAGTGCCGGGCGGTGGCGAGGTCGTGGGTGATGTAGAGGACCGCGAGGCCGTCCTCGCGCTGGAGGCGGGCGAGCAGGTTGAGCACGCCCAGCCGGATGGAGACGTCCAGCATGGACACCGGCTCGTCGGCGACGACGACCCGGGCGCCCGGTGCCAGGGCGCGGGCGATCGCCACCCGCTGGCGCTGGCCGCCGGAGAGCTCGTGGGGGCGGCGGCGCGCGATGTCGGCGGCCGGGGTCAGGCTGACGCGTTCCAGGAGCCGCTCGGCCAGGCGGCGGGCCTCCTCCCCGCCCTTCGCCCGGCCGTGCAGTCTCAGCGGGCGGGCCAGATGGTGCTCGACGGTGTGGAAGGGGTTGAGGGAGGCGAACGGGTCCTGGAAGACCATCTGCACGTGGTCGCGGTAGGCGCGGTCGCCCACCCGGGCGCCGTCGGGCGCGATGGCGGTGATCTCCCCGGCGGTGGGTCTCTCCAGCCGGGCGATCATCCTCGCGACCGTGGACTTGCCCGACCCGGACTCGCCGACCAGGGCGACCGTCCGGCCGGGTGTCAGGGTGAAGGAAACGTTGTCAACCGCTCGGAGCCGGGACCGGCGCAGACCGGAGCGCAGGGTGAAGTCCTTCACCAGACCGCGGACCTCGAGCCTCGTCATCGCGGGCCCGCCTCCTTCACTGTCGTCCCGGTGCGTTCGCGGGCACTGGACTCCCCGGTGCGGACGAACGCGCCCCGCTCACCGGTGAGGCTGGGGAAGGAGTCGAGCAGCTCGCGGGTGTACGGATGCCGCGGCCGCCGGTGGATCTCCTCGGCGGCGGCGTACTCGACCACCTCGCCGTCCTTCATGACGGCGATCCGGTCGCTCAGCTCCAGCAGCAGCGGCAGGTCGTGGGTGATGAAGAGGACGGCGAAGCCGAGCTCGTCCCGGAAGCGCAGGATCTCCGCGAGGATGCCGCGCTGGACGACCACGTCGAGGGCCGTGGTGGGCTCGTCCATGATCATCACCTGGGGGTCGAGCAGCAGCGCCATGGCGATCATGACGCGCTGCCGCATGCCGCCGGAGAGCTCGTGCGGGAAGGAGTCCAGCCGCCGCGGGTCGACGCCCACCAGGCGCAGCACCTCGGCGCACCGCTCCTCGCGCTCCGCCGCGGACATCCCGGGCCGGTGCGTGGTGAGGACGTCCTCGAGCTGGGCGCGGACGGAGATCACCGGGTTCAGGGCGTTCATCGCGCCCTGGAAGACCATCGACAGCTTCGACCAGCGGAAGGCGCGCAGTTCCTCGTCACCCAGGGAGAGCAGGTCGATGTCCGTGCCGTCGCGGTCGTGGAAGACGACCGAGCCGGAGGTCACCTCGGCCGGCGGCCGGTGGAGCCGGTTGACCGCGTACGCGAGGGTGGTCTTGCCGCAGCCGGACTCGCCGGCGAGACCGAGGATCTCGCCGCGGCCCAGCGTCAGCGAGACGTCCTTGACGGCGTGGGTGGGCGGCTCTCCCCCGTAGACCACGTTGAGGCCCTCGACGGTCAGGACGGCGTCACTGCCGGCGGCGTCGCGCCGGGGCACGGACCGTTCGCGCCTCCGGCGGGCCTGTGCGTCCCGGTGGGCGCGGCGGTTGCGGCGGGCCGGGGCGGGGGCGGTGCGCAGCCTGGGGTTGATGATCTCGTCGATGCTGAAGTTGATCAGGGCCAGGCCGCAGCCGAACAGCGCGATGACCAGCCCCGGGGGTCCGAACCACCACCATGCCCCGTGCTGGAGCGCGAAGCCGTTCTGGGCGTGGAAGAGCATCTTGCCGAGCGTCTCGGAGTTGGACGCGCCCAGCCCCAGGAAGGAGAGGCCGGCCTCGCTGAGGATGGCCAGGATGACGGCGAACACGAACTGCGAGGCCATCAGCGGCAGCAGGTTGGGGAGGATCTCCACAGAAACGATTCGCCACGGCTTCTCGCCGGCCACCCTCGCCGCGGCGACGTAGTCGCGGTTGCGCAGCGAGAGGGTCTGGGCGCGCAGCACCCGGGCGGAGGCCGCCCAGCCGGTGATCGCCAGCACCACCGCGATCGTCCACCAGCCGCGCTGCCGGACGGGCACGAAGCCGGCGATGACGATCACCAGCGGCAGGCCCGGGATGACCAGCATGACGTTGGAGAGCAGGGAGAAGCCCTCGTCCACCGCTCCGCCGGCATAGCCGCCGATGACACCGAAGACCGCGGAGAGCACGGTGGCCAGGACGCCCACCAGCAGGCCGATCTGCAGGGAACCCCGGGTGGAGTGGGCCAGTTGGGCGAACACGTCCTGGCCGGTCTGGGTGGTGCCCAGCCGGAACCCCCCGCCGGGAGCCGTCATGCCGATGTCGCGGACCGTGCCGGGATCGCCCGTGAACAGCGGCCCGAGAATCCCGAAGAGGGCGATGGCGGCGACCAGGCCGAGGCCGACGCCCAGCTTGGCCGACCGGCGCGGCAGCAGGGAGCGCCAGCCGCCGCCCCCGGCGGACCGGGGCGCGGCCCCGGCACCGGTGGTCCCGATGGGGGTGTCCACCGCCGTGCCGTCCGGGGCGGTTCCGGGGGACGGGTCGATGTTGGTCACGGTGTCGGTTCCTCGCTGTCGGCGGCGTCAGTGGCCGGCGCGGGTGCGGGGGTCGATGAGGCCGTACAGCAGGTCCACGACCAGGTTGGCGCCCAGCACCGCCACCGTGATGACCAGGAAGATCCCCTGCATCAGGGCGTAGTCGTTGTTCTCCACGGCCTGCAGCAGCTTCATGCCGATGCCCGGGTAGGAGAAGACCTGTTCGGTGATGACCGAGCCGGAGACCACGAAGCCCAGGGAGATCGCGAAACCGGCGACCGAGGGCAGGACCGCGTTGCGGGCGGCGTAGCGGGTCATGACGCGGGTGTCGCGCAGGCCCTTGGCCCGGGCGGTCAGGACGTAGTCCTCCGACATCGTGGAGACCATCATGTTCCGCATGCCCAGCAGCCAGCCGCCGACCGAGGAGATCACGATGGTCAGGGCGGGAAGGATGCCGTGGTAGACGGCGGAGGCGAGGAACTCTCCGTTCCAGCCGGGGTCGAGGATCACGTCGTAGCCGCCGTTGACGGGGAACCACCGCAGGGCCGAGGCGAAGACCGCGACCAGGATCAGCGCCAGCCAGAAGTAGGGCACCGCCGCCAGGACGGTGGTGGCCGGGATGAGCGAGTCGAGCCACGAACCGCGCTTCCAGCCGACGACGGCGCCCAGGCCGATGCCGAGCAGGAACGACAGCAGGGTCGCGACGCCCACCAGCACGATCGTCCAGGGCAGTGCCTCGAGGATGACGTCGGAGACCGCCGCCGGGAAGACGCTGACCGAGACGCCCAGGTCACCGCGGAGCATGCCCGCCAGATACGAGAGGTACTGGCTGATCAGCGGGTCCCCGGTGTCGGTCCCGAGGAGAAGCTCGTAGGACCTGCGGATCGACGGGTCGGCCGCACCGCCGCGCTGCTGCAGCTTCGCCATGAGGGTGTCCACCGGGTTGCCCGGCATCATCCTCGGAATGAAGAAGTTCAGGGTCAGCGCCGCCCAGAGGGCGACCAGATAGAACCCGAGCTTCCGGGTGTAGTACCTCACCGCTGTCCGCCCGCCACTGTCCGTCCCTCCCCGGAACCGTCCACCGTGCCGCCCTTCCGCGCCGCGCCGCCGTCCCGCCGGGCCGTCAGCCCGCCGGCTTCAGCGCCTTGAAGATCTGCGCCTGGTCGGGACGGCTCCAGACCGCGGGAACGGCGTAGAGGTTGTACTCCGTCGGCCAGCCCTCGAACTTGGCGGCGTGGTACTCGCTGGGCACACCGGCCGTGAGGATCGGGATGTAGGGCATGTCCTCCTCGATCCGGGTCTGGATCGTGTCGTAGTGCCTCTGCCGTCGCTCGGTCTCCTCGGGGGCGATCCCCTTGAGGGCCCGCAGCGCCTTGTCCACGTCCTCGTCGCTGTACCGGGCGAAGTTGGGGTTGGCCGTCTCGCCGACCTTCGCGGTCGTCTCGGTACTGAAGAAGTAGCTGTAGATGTAGAAGGGGTCGGGCGTCGGGCCCGGGTACAGCGCGTCGATCAGCAGCTGGTACTCACCCTGGCCGCGGGCCTCGGACCACTCGTTCCAGGAGGACTGCTGGGCCGTCAGCTCGATGCCGATCTTCTTCAGCTGCTCGGCCAGGGTGCCGACCGCGGTGATGTAGTCGGTCCAGCCGGAGACCACGTGGACGGTCATGGACAGCTTCCGGCCGTCCTTGGCGTAGATGCCGTCGGAGCCCTTGGTGTAGCCGGCGTCCTCGAGGATCCGCGCCGCCTCGGCGGTGTCGGGTTCCATCGGTGCCAGGGTGTCCCGGAGCTTGCCGGAGATGAGCTCCTTGGCGCTGTCCACCGAGGCGAAGCCGGGTGAGATCTGGCTGAAGGTGTCCTGGTAGGCCAGCGAGTTGAGCTGGGCGCGGTCCATGCCGTAGTAGATCGCCCGGCGCACCGCCGGGTCGGTCTGCGGTCCCTCGCAGCCCAGTTCGGCGTCGGAGCAGGTGATCAGGACGTTCTGGTTCAGCGGGACGGTGATGACCCGGTAACCGGGGTAGTTCTTCTCGACGTTCTTGATGTCCGGGACCGGGCCGGTCTGCCAGTCGATCTTCCCGGCCGCCAGCGCGTTCGCACCGGCCTGGTTGCCGGAGAGGGAGACGTAGCGGACCTGCTTGAGCTCCGGCTCCCCGTCCCAGTACTCGGGGTTGGCCAGGAGCGTGAAGGCCTGCGGCTTGAACTCCTCCAGTGTGAAGGGACCGGTGCCCACCGGGTCCGGGACGGTGTCCTTGGCCGGATCCTCGATGTCCTTCCAGAGGTGCTCCGGGACGATGGAGATCTCACCGAGGACCTGCGGGCCCTCCATGTAGGCCGGCTCGGGGAAGGTGATCCTGACGTGGGTGTCGTCGACCGCCTCGGCCCTGCCCTCGTAGCCGGTGCTGTTGAGCGTCCTGTGCCGGGAGATCATGTCCAGTGTGAACACCACGTCGTCCGCGGTGAACTTCTCGCCGTCCGACCAGGTGACGTCGTCCCGCAGGGTGACCGACAGCTCGGTGCCGTCGTCGTTCCAGGAGTACTCGGTGCCCAGCAGCGGCTTGGCGGGCTCGTCGCGCACCTGGTTGAAGTAGAAGAGCGACTCGAAGATCGTGCCCGGCCCCTCGTTCATGGTCGGCGAGAACGGGTTGAAGTTGCGCTGGTAGTCGCCCGCCTGCCCCGAGAAGACCACCAGGGTCTCGTCCTGGGCGCCGCTGCCGCCGTCCGACCCCGAACAGGCCGTGGCTAACAGCGCGATCACGGCCGCCCCGGACGCGGCCGCACGCGCGCGGCGGCGTCTTGCTTGCAGGAACATGATGGAGGGGTCCTCTCGTGGCTGGAGGGACACGTCGGTGTGCCGTTCGTCCGCCTCCCGGCGGGCGGGATCGCTGATGTGGGGCGATTGTTAAGTAACCGAAGAAAGGAAGTCAATACCTCTGCCGGTCCCGTCACCGCGACCACGGCAGGAGTCCGCGCCCCGGGAAAGCGGCAGCCCGGATCCGCGCGGAAGCCCGGTGGAGGACGGGGCGGACGGCCGGCCCCGTCCCGGGGCTCTGCCACCGCACGGCGGCCGGGCGCCGCGACCGGTGCGGCGGCGGGAACTCACCCGGCTTCGGCGGCCGAATAGACTGAATCCCTGGTGGGCGCGGCACGGACCGCGGCGACGGTGCGGACGCCCCGGCGGGGCACGGGCGGAGGGACCAGTGAGCGGAGCGGCACGGGCCACGGCTCACGTGAACAGCAGAGCGGCCGTGCTCGACGTGATCCGCGCGGCGGGCACCATCAGCCGGGTCGGCCTCGTCAACGCGACCGGGTTCACCGGGGCGACGATCTCGACCGTGGTGCGCCGCCTCATCGACGACGGTCTCGTGGTGGAGACGGGGCGCGCGGAGTCCACCGGCGGAAAGCGCCGGGTGCTGCTCCAGCTCAACCAGTCGTCCCGGTACGCGGTCGGAGTCCACCTCGATCACGCCGGACTCACCTATGTCCTGACCAATCTCGGTGGTTCGGTGCTGGCCCGGATGACCAGGGCGGGCGCCGGGGCCGAGGATCCCCCCGCGGTTGTCGCACGCATGGCGAGCGAGGTGGACGCGCTCATCGACGGCGTCGGCGTCCGGCGCGAGCGGGTGCTCGGCCTGGGCCTGGTCTCTCCCGGCCCCCTCTCCCCCACCAGCGGGATGCGGCTGACCCCGCCCCTGATGCGGCACTGGGAGGACTTCCCGCTCGACCGCGCCCTGCAGGAGGCCACCGGGCTGCCGGTGATCTCCGACAACGACGCCACGGCCGCGGCCCTGGGCGAGCACTGGTCCGGCGGGGCCGGCGGCACCTCGGCCCTCGCGGCCCTGTACATGGGGACCGGGATCGGCTCCGGGCTGCTGATCAACGGCATCACCTACCGAGGTGCCAGCGGGAACGCGGGCGAGATCGGCCACAGCTGTCTGGATGTGGAGGGTCCCGAGTGCTGGTGCGGGGCCCGCGGCTGTGTCGAGGCACTGGCCGGTCCCGCCGCGGTCGTGGCCGCCGCCCGCGCCGACGCGGCACTCGCCCGCGCGGCCGGGCTGGCCGACGACCTCCGCACCGGCCGCCCACCGTCCGTGATCGCGGACTTCGCGGCGGTCACCCGGGCCGCGCGGCGCGGCGAACCGGGGGCGCGCGCCCTGCTGGAGCGTTCGGCGCGCTGTCTCGCGGTGGCCGCGCGCACGCTCGCCAACGTCATGGACCTCGAACTGCTGGTCCTCACCGGCCCCAGCCTGGCGATCGCGGGCTCGGTGTACCTGCCCGTGGTACAGGAGGAGCTCGACCGCGCCTTCTTCTCGCGCGCGGCGCACCCGGTCACCGTCCAGCTCTCCCGGTCGGCCGCCACCGCTCCCGCGATCGGCGGCGCGGCCATGGTGCTGCAGTCGGAACTCGTACCGCTGCGCCAGGGGCCGCGGCTGCCGGAGAACCTGGCCCACGCCGAGCCCGCCCCGGTACAGCCCTCGGGCGTCTGACCCCTCCCGTCCCGCGGTACCGGGCCGGACCGGCGGGACAGGCTTCCGCCCCGCACCCGCCGGCCCGGCACCGACTGCCATCCCGGTCCCTCAGACCGCGGTGGCCCTGATCTCCTCACCGCGGGCCGCGTTCTGCGGCGTGCGCGCGAACAGCGAGCCCAGCGCCCAGGCGCCGGGGCCGACGAAGGCGATCAGGAGGAAGGCCCAGCAGAACATCGCGGCCGCCTCCCCGCCGTTCTGGATGGGGAAGAGCGCCTCCGACTGGTGCTTGACGAAGTAGGCGTACGCCATCGAACCGGAGCAGATCACCGCGGAGGCCCGGGTGCCGAGGCCGAGCATCACCAGCACGCCGCCGACGAGCTGGATGGCCGCCGCCCACCAGCTGGGCCACTGGCCGACCTCGGGGACCTTCCCGCCGTGCGGGCCGCCGAGCACGTTGAACAGCGTCGCGGCACCGTGGCAGGCGAACAGCAGCCCCACCACCATGCGATAGACGCCGAGCACCTGGTCCTTGTACCTGTCAGCCGTTCCCATGAGGTGTCCCCTCTCTGCGGTTGCCTGGAGTCCTGTGCCGCTGTTCACGGGGCGTTCACCCCGGGGGCCGCCGCCGTCGCCATGTCGTAGGCGAGCTGCGGCAGGAACTGCCCGGCCGGTCCCGCGCAGCCGTCCGCCTCGCCGGGGAGCTTGACCCACAGGAAGGCGTCGATCCGGTCGTCACCGGTCTGGTCGGTGGTGGGGGTGCCGATCGCCCGGCCGGGCGGGTCGCACCACTCCCCGTCGAAGGCGGGACCGTTGCCGTTGCGGCTGGTGTCGACCACCGCGTTCAGCTCCGGGGAGCCGATCGCGTCCAGGACCGCCTTGGCGTAGGCCACCTCGTCCTGGGTGCGGTTGTAGTTGGAGACGTTGGTGGAGATGCCGTCGGCGCTGTCGGTGATGCCCGACGCGACCAGCCGGGAGGCCATCTCGGCCGGCTGGAGCCAGCGCGAGTGCGCGGCGTCGAAGTACACCTTCGCCTCGGCGGAGGCGGCCTTGAGGGCCCGGCCCGCGTAGGCCATCGACTCCTGGGTCTGGGCCTGCTGGTCGGGGCTCTGGCAGTTGGACATCAGCGCCAGCACGTCAGGCTCGACGACGACGGCCGCCGGACGGCCCTCCAGTCCGGCGGCGAGCTCGTCGATCCACTGCCGGTACGCGGAATGGCTGGGCGCGCCGCCGCTGCTGGCACCGCCGCAGTCGCGGTTGGGCATGTTGTAGACCACCAGGATCGGGACCTTGCCCGCCTGGGCGGCGGCCGTGACGAGCGCGTTCACCTCGGCACGGACCTCACCGGTGTTGGTCGTGGTGAACCACTGGCCCTGGGGCACGGCGGCGATCCGGTCACGGATCGTGTCGGCCCGTGAGTCGCTGGGGTTGGCCAGCGCCCAGCGGGCGGCCTGTGTGTCGGGGTTGACGTAGTACGGCGAGTCGGCCGCCTGCGCGGCGGTCCCCGGTAACAGCATCGCCGTGGCGGCGGCCGCCGTCGTGGCTGCCGCCAGCGCGAGCACCCGACTCGCCCGGGGGAGGATCTTGCGGAGCATGCGTACTCCTCGGTGGGGGTCACTGACCGTCGCCACAGGGCGACACAACGCGCCTCCGGGCCCCGCCCCGGCCCTTCGTCCGCCGACGTGGACAGTGGGGGTGTCCATGTCATGCGAGGAGCCGGGGCGGCGACCGGGAGGCCCGGGGGCACGCCCGCCGGATCAGTGGTGCGGGGCCGCAGTGGACGCCGACCGTCGGCCACCGACCACCGATCCGGAGTGTGTGATCTGGAACACATAATGGGAGCGCTCCCATAGAGAGTAGCCGCACTGGATGCGTCGTCAAGAGGAACCGACCGGTAGATGAACACCAGACGTCCCGCCGCACAGGCGTCTGACCGCGCCGGGAGACGTTCGCAGCCGGAGATCCGTCCCGCGAGGCTCACCCCTCTCTCCATGGGAGCGCTTCCAGGAAGGATCTCCGGGAAGGACGCACCGACCGGACGGGCCGGGCGCGGGCGGGGGACGCACCGCCGCCCCCGAAACAGGGAGGGGAAATTCCCCCGGAAAGGAGACGATTCCCTCCCACTCCCCCCCGGCGGTCACGGGCAGGTCACCCGGTCCCCGGCCACCCGCGGTATTCGATTCCGCTCCCGGAATCACGGGTCGTCCGGCGGTTCGGATTTTCCGGCCCGTTCCCCGGGCGAGATGAGCCGGCGGCGGAGGAATTTCCCCGGCCGCCCTCCGCCGGCCCCGTGTCCGGACCGGCCGCTCCCACCGCGGAACCGGTGCCCACCTGCCGCTTCCCGGCATCCCGGCATCCGGCGGACGGCGACGCGGCGGGAGCCGCCGGCCGCGCGCCGGACACCGCGTTTCCCTCACCGCCCTTGTAATGGGGAATACGGCCGGTGCAGGGTGGCCGTCACCGCTGACCGTCGCCGGCCTTCCGGCCGGATTTCTCGCCGATTCCGGGTACAGGAACCACACTCGGACATGGAGGTTGATTCGTGGAAGCAATCGATCCCGCGTACGGCACGGCCGTACTGCTGCTGATCGCGGCAGGTGCCGTGGCCCTGCTGCTGTTCCTGATCATCAAGGTGAAACTGCACGCCTTCGTGTCGCTGGTGCTGGTGAGCGCGGTGACCGCGCTCGTGGTCGGCTTCCCGCTGGCCGACATCCCCGACGTGCTGATGTTCGGTTTCGCCGACACCATCGGATCGGTCGCCCTGCTGGTGGCGTTCGGCGTGATGCTCGGCCGCCTGCTGGAGATCACCGGCGGCGCCCAGGTCCTGGCCGACACCCTGATCGGCCGGTTCGGGGAGCGCCGCGCGCCCCTGGCCCTCGGGGTGGCCGCGCTCATCTTCGGCTTCCCGATCTTCTTCGACGCCGGCCTGGTGGTGTTCCTGCCCATCATCCTGACCGTGGCCCGGCGCTTCGGCGGCTCCCTGCTGCTCTACGCCCTGCCCGCGGCCGGTGCCTTCGCGGCCATGCACGCCATCGTCCCGCCCCACCCGGGACCGGTCGCCGCCGCCGAGGTGCTCGGCGCGGACATCGGGCTCACCCTGCTGGTCGGCATCCCCGTCGCGGTGGTGGCGTGGTACGTCGGTGTCCTGCTGGTCTCCCGCTTCCTCGGCGCCCGTATCCAGGTGTCCCTGCCCGACGTGGTCTTCGGTGAGGTGCGGGACGACCGCGGCCGCGCCGCCGGGGACCGGGAGGGCGGCGGTGACGGCGGTGACGGCGACCGCGCGGAAGGCGGCACCGGAGACGGTGACGGTGACGGCGGGGCGAACGAGCGGAGCGGAGCGGCCCGCGCGATCGAGACCGGCGAACGGCTCGGCGAACGGCCCCCCGCCTTCGGCACGGTCCTGGGGCTGCTGCTGGTGCCGCTGGTCCTGATCTCCTTCGACACCGTCCTGAGCACGCTCGTCACCGCCGGCGCCATCGACGAGGGCGAGGACTGGGCCGAGTTCCTGAGCCTGCTGGGCTTCACCCCGGTGGCCCTGCTGATCACCGTGGTCGTCGCCATCCTGGTGCTGGGGCGGCCCCGTACCTCGATGGGCCGGGTCAGCGACATCGTCGACGGCGCCCTGGGGCCGATCTGCTCCATCATCCTGATCACCGGCGCGGGCGGCATGTTCGGCGGTGTGCTGGAACTCTCCGGGATCGGCACCGCCCTCAGCGACTCCCTGTCCGGTCTGGGCATGTCACTGATCGTCCAGGCGTTCGTGATCGCCACCCTGCTGCGCGTCGCCCAGGGCTCGGCCACGGTCGCCCTGACCACCGCCTCCGGACTGCTCGCCGGCTCGGCGGCGGAGGCCGGTCTGGGCGATTTCCAGCTCACCCTGCTGGTGATGGCCATCGCGGCGGGAGCCACCGTGCTGTCCCATGTGAACGACTCGGGTTTCTGGCTGGTGAGCCGCTTCTTCGGGATGGACGTCAAGACGACCCTGAAGACCTGGACGGTGATGGAGACGACCCTCGGTCTGTCGGTGTTCCTGATCGCGCTCGGCCTGTGGGTGGTCGCATGACTTCTCCCCGGAGCACCCCGAACGCCCCGCCGGAGCCCTCGCATGGTTTCCGCCCGGTGAGGGGGGTACACGCTCCTTCTCCGGTACGACCCCGGCACGCCCCCGGCGCCGCCATGCGTACGGGCTCCGGTCGGGGTTGAATGGCCGGGAACAGCGTTGCACTTCCCGGATCGAGGCAACCGAGTGAATCCGACCAGGCACCCCTCCGACGCGGCGCCCTCGCCCGGCGGTGCGGTCGCGTTCGTGCTGGACGGAGAGGGGACCGTGCTGCAGTGCACGGGCACCGTACTTGACCTGACCGGCTACTCCGACGACGAGGTCCGCGGCCGGCCCGCCGCGGACCTCGTCGTCGGTCCGGCGCCGTGGAGCAGACCGCCCGGCGGCGCCCCCGCGGGGCCGTGGACGGTCCGCACCGTCCTGCGCCACCGGAACGGCACACCGGTCCAGGTGGACGCCGAGGTGCTGCCGCTGTCCGACGGTCCCGAGGCGCGGTTCCTGCTCTGCGCCACCCCCTCGGCCGTCGGACAGCGCTGGACCGAGGACCGGGCGCTGATCCGTGCCCTGTTCAACCAGTCCCGCATCGGACTGAGCATCCACGGCACCGATCTGGTGGCGGTCCGCACCAACCTCAGCCCCGAGTGCTTCGGCGTCCCCGGGGCCGTCCCCGGGGACCGGCCGCCGCGCGTGACGCTGGAGGAGGCCCTGGTCCCGGAGGACGCCGCGGCGGTCCGGGAACGGCTGCGGCTGGTGCTGGACACCGGCGAGCCGCTGATCGACTGGGAGCACTCGGCACGGCGGCTGCACTTCCCCGAGCGGGAGCGCGTGCTGTCCCTGTCCGCCTTCCGGCTCCAGGACTCCCGGGACCGGGTCATCGGGGTCGCCGTGGTCTACACCGACGTCACCGAGCAGTTCGCCGCCCGGCGGCGGCTGGCGCTCCTGCACGCCGCCGCCACCCGGCTGGGCCAGACGCTGGACCTCACCCGCAACGCCGAGGAACTGGTGCGGATCCTCGTGCCGGGCTTCGCCGACCTGGCGTCCGTGGACCTGGTCGAGGCGATGTTCCAGGGGCAGGAACCGAAGCTCTTCGCCACCGGGGTCCGGCAGCGCCGGACCGCGGTGGCCTCGGCCGACGGTGTCTGGCCGGCCGGGATGTACCCGCGCGGGCACGTGTTCACCGCCCGGGAGACCGAGGACAGGCTGATGCCCGGGACGGGGTCCATCCTCCTGCCCGACCTGCGCCGGGCGGAGCGGATCGTCGGCATCGACGAGAGCTGGCGCCGGCTGGCGTTCCCGGAGACGGCGTCCTCGGCGCTGATCGTCCCGCTGTGGGCCCGGGGCCATGTACTGGGCGTCCTGGGGCTGTGGCGCACCGGCGACCGCCTCCCCTTCGCCGAGGGCGACGTGCCGCTGGTCGAGGAGATCGCCTCCCGGGCCGCGCTGAGCCTGGAGAACGCCCGGCGCTACACCGCCGAGCTGCGCACCGTCGAGAGCCTCCAGCGCAGCCTGCTCCCCCCGGAGGGCGCGGACCTCAGCGCGGCCGAGTCGGCGGGCACCTACATTCCGGCCGGCACCGCGGCGGGGGTCGGCGGCTCCTGGTACGACGTGATCCCGCTGTCCTCCGCGCGGGTCGCCTTCGTCATCGGCGACGTGGCCGGACACGGGCTGGCCGCCACCGCCACCATGGGCCGGCTGCGCACCGCCGTGCAGACCCTGGCCGACCTGGACCTCTCCCCCGAGGAACTCCTCACCCATCTGGACGACCTCGTCGTCCGCCTCTCCGCCACCGAACCGCAGCCGGACCGGATGGACGGCGACGGGGGCGGCGTCCTCGGCGCGACCTGCCTGTACTGCGTCTACGACCCGATCACCGGCCGGTGCGTCATGGCCAGCGCCGGACATCCACCGCCCGTCGTGACCGGTGCGGAAGGACGGACCCACTGCGTGGACCTCAAACCGGGTCCGGCCCTGGGCGTGAGCGGCATGCCCTTCGAACCCGTCGAACTGCATCTCGTCCCGGGCAGTGTGCTGGCCTTCTACACCAACGAGCTGGTGGCCCATCACCAGGGCGCCGGGCAGGACCAGATGAGGCTGCTGCGCACGGGCATGGACGCCGCCGTGTCGAACCCCGGCTCCCCTGCGGACATCGGGCGGGCCGTACTGGACCACGTGCTGACCGAGCCCCCGGCCGACGACGTGGCCCTGCTGGTGGCCCGGGTGCGGGCCCTGCCCGAGGACGCCACCGCCGCCTGGCGGTTCACCGCCGACCCCACCGTCGTCGCCCGGGCCCGCCAACTGGCCACCGACCGGCTCACCGACTGGGGACTGGAGGACCTGACCTTCACCACCGAACTCATCGTCAGCGAGCTGGTCACCAACGCCGTCCGCTACGCCGGCTCACCCGTCGAACTGCGCCTGATCCGCGACAGGACACTGATCTGCGAGGTCTCCGACCCCAGCCAGACCCAGCCCCACCTGCGCCGCGCCCGCCTCACCGACGAGGGCGGCCGCGGCCTGTTCCTCGTCGCCCAGCTCGCCCACCGCTGGGGCAGCCGCTACACCGCCTCCGGCAAGACCATCTGGACCGAACAGCCCGTCCCGGAAGCGTTCTGACACCCGGCCGCTGCGGGCGGCCGGCGGCGGACGTGCCGGGCGGCTCCCCGGACGTCCGTCTTCCGGAATGACGGTACGTCAGTATCCGTGACACGGTGTTGAATTGGGGACATGACAAGCGACCGCACCCACCCGTGTCCCGGCCCCTTCCCCGGCTCCACGGCGGACCGGACGGTCCGGGAGGAGAGCTGGTACGGCCGCGTCCTGTCGGACCGGCACGTCCACACCGGGCACACGTTCTCCGGCACGGACTGGACGGAGGTGGTGAACCGGGGCGCCGTCTTCGACGGGTGCGTCTTCACGGGGGTGCGCTTCAACGGCTCCCGGCACACCGGTGCGGTGTTCACCGACTGCGTCTTCCACCGGTGCGCCTTCTTCGACGTCGGCTTCACCGACTGCACGCTGCGCGGCAGTACGTTCCACCGGTCGACGTTCACCCTGCTGGAGGTGGTGCGCGGCGACTGGTCGTCCGTCGGCCTGCCGGGAGCGGATCTGCGCGGGGCGTCCTTATGCGATGTCGGGATGAGCCGGGCCGACCTGACCGGCGCCCGGCTGGAGGACGCGGTCGTACGGGGAACGGATCTGTCCGGGGCGGTGCTGCACGGTGCCCGGCTGGAGGGTGCCGATCTGCGCGGCAGTGAGCTGCCCGTCCTGGACCCGGCGGCCGTGCGGCTGACGGGGGCCCGGATAGACGCGGTACAGGCCGCCGCCGTCGCCGAGTCACTGGGGCTGCGGATCCGCTGAGAGCCCGCCGGCGGCCCGCCTCCCCGCCGCGGCGGGTGAGGAAAACGGGGCCCGGGTCCGTAGAGCGCTGTGGGAACGGATCCCGCGGCGGCCGGGGGCCGCCGCAGCTGCAGGAGGAGTCCACGGCATGCGCGCTGTCCGGGTCGCCGAGTTCGGTCCGCCCGAGGTACTGCGGGTGGCGGAGGTGCCGGAGCCGGTACCGGGCCACGGCGAGGTGCTGATCGACGTGGCCGCGGCCGGCGTCCAGTTCGTCGAGACACTGGTGCGGGCGGGGCGGTCGGCCGCCGTGCCCCGCCCGTACACGCCCGGCCGGGATGTCGCGGGAGTGGTCCGCGCGGTGGGACCCGGCGTGGATCCCGCGCTGGTGGGCGCGCGGGTCTCCGGCCAGACGGCGAGTTCCGGCGGAGGGTACGCGGAGCGCGCGGTCCTGCCCCGCCACTCGCTGCACCCGCTGCCCGGGAGCGTGTCGCTCCGCGACGCCGTCTGCCTGCTGGGCCCGGGACTCACCGCGGCGAGCCTGGTGGAGGCCGCCCGGGTGCGCGCCGGGGAGACCGTCCTGGTGGAGGCTGCGGCGGGCGGGGTCGGCAGTCTGCTGGTGCAGTTGGCGAAGATCGCCGGGGCGCGGGTGATCGGGGCGGCACGGGGCCGGAAGAAGCTGGCGCTCGCCGAGGAGCTGGGCGCGGACGCCACGGTGGACTACGGCGTGGACGGCTGGGCCGACCGGGCGCGGCGGGCCGCGGGCGGGCGCGGGGTGGACGTGGTGTGGGACTCGGTGGGCGGCGCGGTCGGCCGCCGGGCCGTGGAGACCCTCGCCCCGGGCGGCCGGTTCGTCGTCTACGGCATCGCCTCGGGCAGCGGTACCGAGATCCCCGGTGCCCTGGTCTACGGGCGGGGTCTGACCGTCATCGGCTACGGCGCCGGCAACCCCGTCATCGACCACTCACGGCGCCACGCGCTCCAGGCCCATGCCCTGGCCGAGGCCGCCGTGGGGCGGCTCAGACCTATCGTCGGGCAGTGCTTCCCGCTGGAGGAGGCCCCGCGGGCGCACGAGGCGCTCACCGCCCGCGCGACCGTGGGCAAGGTACTTCTCGTTCCCTAGCACCGCACCCGGCACCCGGCACCCGGGTCCCGGGCCCGTGGGCAGGGAACGGCGGCCGCCCGTTGTCACCCGTTGTGTTCCGGCATGTGCCGAAAGCGCCGTCAGAGGTGTCGGCGGCGTGTGACCGGCTATCCGGAAGAAGAGGCACCGAAGCACCGGAACGCCGATGCGCCGACGTATGAGAGGGCAGCCACCATGGCTCACCGCCCGCCACACACCACAGCCGCCCACCGGATCGCCGGGCCGCCGGACCGGCCGCCACCGGACGGACGGCGGCGGGCGGCACGCGATCTGCGGTGGCTGCTCCTGGTGACCTGCGCCGTGCCGGTGGCGGGGTCGGCGGCCGACTTCGCGCTGCTGGCCGGCGCGCCGGCGGACGGCTGGTCCGGCGCGGTGCTCCCCTGGCTCCGGCTGCTCTGCTCGCTGGCCACCGGCTGCTGGCTGGCGCGTCTGGTGGCGGACCGCACCGGGGCGCGCCCGGCCCGCCGCCCCGGACAGGCTCCGGAACGGGGGCGCGGACGGGGACGGGGACAGGGACAGGGACAGGGACAGGGACAGCTGCGGACGGTGCTCGCCCTGACCGCGCTCGCCTGCGCCGCCCGGTTCGCGGACCTGATACGGGCCGGTGAGGCGCAGAGCGCGGTGGGCGGCGTGGCCACCACCGTCCTGCTGGCCTGGCTCTGCGGGGAACTGGCCGTCTCGCACGGTGCGGGATGGCGGGGGCTGGGGGTGGCTCCCTCCGGCGCCCGCACCCCCCAGGGGCGGCTGACGGCCGTACTGGTCTTCGGGGCCGTGTTCGTCCTCGCCTACACCACGGTCGTCTGGATGGCCCATCTCCGGATGAGCCTCCCGGCGGCCGCCCCCTGGCTGCCGGTGCTGCACGAGGCGCAGAGTTCGGCGCTGGGCTGGCGCGGTCCGGCGGACATGGTGGCCAACGTCCTGTTCACCGGCATCGCCGAGGAGATGGTGCTGGTCGGCGCCGTCGTCGTGCTGGGCCGCGCCGCGGGCCGGCCGCTGTGGGCCCTGTGCGCGCTCAGTCTGCTGCTGCGGGTGGCGGGACACCTGTACCTGGGGGTGCCCGGGGTGGCACTCGTCCTGCTGGGGGCCTGCTCACTCTTCCTGTACCTGCACCGCGGCCGGCTCGTCCCGCTGGTCGCCGGGCACATCGCCTACGACCTGGCGGCGACCCTCGCGCCCTCTCCCGAGGCGCTGAACACCTGGGTCCTGGGCGTTCTGCTGGGGACCGGCGCGGCGTTCGCCGCCTGGCTCCACTGGTTCGCGCCCGCCGGGTCCGGGACGGCACGGTCCCGGCCGCGGGGCCGGTCACACGGCCGGGAGAGCGCCGGGCGGCCCCCGCGTCCCGCCCGCACCGGAGGGCTCCGCTGACGTGCCGTCCGACATGCCCGGCCGGGAACCGGGGGTTTCGGGCCCCGTCTCCGGGGCACTCCGCACTGCCGGTCCGGCCCGCCGCGGGCCCTGAGGGACTGTCACGACGGGGCGATACCGCCGGTCGGTGGACACGGAGGCGATGCCGTTGCCGTCGGCGGCCGGTACGCGTATGACGGAAGACAACAAAGGTGGCATTCGTTTCGTAAACCCCCGAGGGACCAGGCACCAGCGGGCCCGTCCGCCAGGAGCGGACGGGCAAGCGCGCGCCGGGCGGGGAAACGCTCCGGCCTCGGCCGGAGCCGGTGGGGCGAGAGGACGCGGGTCAATGACGGTACAGACAGAGCAGCCTGAGCAGGAGGAAACGCGCAGGCGGCACCGGGGCGCGGTGGTGGTCGGCTGGCTGACCACCACCGACCACAAGAAGATCGGTTCCCTCTACATCGCCTCCTCGTTCGTCTTCTTCACATTCGGCGGGCTGCTGGCCCTGCTGGTCCGGGCCGAGCTGGCCCGCCCGGGCACGCAGATCCTCAGCAACTACCAGTACAACCAGGCGTTCACGATGCACGGCCTGATCATGCTGCTGATCTTCGCCACTCCGATGTTCGCCGGTTTCGCGAACTGGATCATGCCGCTGCAGATCGGTGCGCCCGATGTGGCGTTCCCGCGGCTGAACATGCTCGCCTACTGGCTGTACCTCTTCGGCTCGCTGATCGCGCTCAGCTCCTTCCTCACCCCCGACGGCTCCGCCGACTTCGGCTGGACGATGTATCCACCGCTGTCCGACGACACCCGTACTCCACAGGTGGGCGGCGATCTGGTGATCATGGGGCTGGCGCTGTCCGGTTTCGGCACGATCCTCGGCGCGGTCAACTTCATCACCACGATCATCTGCATGCGCGCGCCCGGCATGACGATGTTCCGGATGCCGATCTTCACCTGGAACGTGCTGCTGACCAGCGTGCTGGTGCTGCTCGCCTTCCCGGTGCTGGCCGCCGCGCTGCTGGCGCTGCAGTCGGACCGCACGTTCCAGTCGCACATCTTCGACCCGTCCAACGGCGGGCCGATCCTCTTCCAGCATCTGTTCTGGTTCTTCGGCCATCCCGAGGTCTACATTCTCGCGCTGCCGTTCTTCGGCATCATCACCGAGATCGTCCCGGTCTTCAGCCGCAAGCCGATCTTCGGTTACATCGGCCTGATCGGCGCGACCATCGCCATCGGGGGCCTGTCGATCACCGTGTGGGCACACCACATGTTCGCCACCGGAGCGGTGCTGCTGCCGTTCTTCGCCTTCATGTCGTTCCTGATCGCGGTGCCCACCGGGGTGAAGTTCTTCAACTGGATCGGCACGATGTGGAAGGGCTCGCTGTCCTTCGAGACACCGATGCTGTGGGCGCTCGGCTTCCTGACCACCTTCCTGTTCGGCGGTCTGACCGGTGTCATCCTGGCCTCCCCGCCGCTGGACTGGCACGTGCACGACAGCTACTTCGTGGTGGCGCACTTCCACTACGTGCTCTTCGGCACGGTGGTCTTCGCGATGTTCGCCGGCTTCCACTTCTGGTGGCCGAAGTTCACCGGGAAGATGCTCGACGAGCGGCTCGGCAAGATCACCTTCTGGACGCTGTTCGTCGGCTTCCACACCACCTTCCTGGTACAGCACTGGCTGGGCGCCGAGGGCATGCCGCGCCGGTACGCCGACTACCTGGCGGCCGACGGCTTCACCGCCCTGAACACCGTCTCCACCATCGGGTCCTTCCTGCTCGGCCTGTCGATGCTGCCCTTCTGGTACAACGTCTGGAAGACGGCCAAGTACGCGCCGAAGATCGAGGTGGACGATCCCTGGGGCTACGGCCGCTCGCTGGAGTGGGCCACCTCCTGCCCGCCGCCGCGGCACAACTTCGTCACTCTCCCGAAGATCCGCTCCGAGTCCCCCGCGTTCGACCTGCACCACCCGGACGTCGCCGCCATCGACCAGGCCGAGAACGTCGGACGCCGGGACATCGCCGATGTCTCACCGGAGCGGAAGGGCGACATGGGGTGACCGTCCCGTAGATCGCAAAACCTCACCAAACGGTGTAATAGCGACGCTCCAGGGAAGACGGCCGAACGTGGGCACGCGCCCGCCCGCACTGTCTGGACCCTTTGGGAGGACGACATGGCCACGCACGGGAAGAACAAGACGGGTTCCGTCCGGGACGACGAGCTCAAGCAGGAGATGGAGGGCGAGCTGCGCGCGGGCCGGTCGACCCGTATGGAGGAGGAGCACGAACTCCAGCCCTCCGGCGAGGACCAGCCGGATGTGGACCGGGCCCCCAACACCACGCTCACCGGCGGTACCCCGCCGGGGATGAACCAGAACGACGTCGAGGTGCGCAGTGAACTGGCCCGGCACCTGGGCAAGGAGATCTACCCGGCCGACCGCGACACCATCCTGGAGACGCTGCGCCAGAACAACGCGCCCGACCGCCTGGTGGACCTGGCCGGAAGGCTGCCCGCCGGGCAGGAGTTCCAGAACGTCCAGGACATCGTCCAGGTGCTCGGCCTGGGCGTCGAGGACGTCACCCACCGCACCTGACACCGGCGACGGCGCCGCCGGCGCCCGGACGGCACCCGTCCGGAGCCCCCGGGGGCTCCGGACGGGTGCCCGTCTGCGGACGGCCGGGGGCACGGCGGGACGGACACGGACACGGACACGGCGCAGGAAACGGCGACGGAGACAGGACAGGAAGAGGGAGAAGAAGAGCAGACATGAGCGACCAGGAGCAGCAGGACCCCACTCGGCTCCACCCGCGGCCGGAACTCCCCCAGCAGGACCAGCCGCACCCCGGGCTGACCGACCGGATGGACCCGGAGCCCGACCACGGCGAGTCGTCCTACCGGGGCAGCGGCCGGCTGACGGACCGCAAGACGGTCATCACCGGCGGCGACTCGGGCATCGGCCGCGCCGTGGCCCTCGCCTTCGCCCGGGAGGGCGCCGACGTGCTGTTCACCTATCTCGCCGAGGAGGAGCAGGACGCCCGCGAGACGGCCCGGCTGGTCGAGGAGGCCGGGCGCAAGGCGGTGCCCCTGCTCTGCGACATCCGCGAGGAGTCCGAGTGCCGCCGGGTGGTGGACCGGGCGGTGGCGGAGTTCGACCGCATCGACGTCCTGGTGAACAACGCGGCCTTCCAGATGGCGCAGTCCGAGGGCATCGAGGGCATCAGCACCGAGCAGTTCGACCGGACGCTGCGCACCAACCTCTACGGGATGTTCTGGCTGTGCAAGCTGTCCCTGCCGCACATCCCGGCGGGCGGCAGCATCATCAACACCACCTCGGTGCAGGCCTACAAGGCCAGTCCGCACCTGCTCGACTACGCCACCACCAAGGGCGCCATCGTCACCTTCACCCACGGTCTCGCCCAGAACCTCGCCGAGCGGGGCATCCGCGTCAACGCCGTGGCACCCGGGCCGGTGTGGACCCCGCTGATCCCCGCGACGCTGCCCGACACCTCGGAGTTCGGCGGGAACGTTCCGCTGGGCCGGCCCGCGCAGCCTGCCGAGATGGCTCCCGCGTACGTCTTCCTCGCCTCCCAGGAGGCGAGTTACATCACCGCCGAGGTCGTCAACGCCACCGGGGGCACTCCCCTGCCGTGACCCGGCGCTCCCGGTGACCCCGGGACCCCGGAGGAGAGGGGGCGGGTCCGGTTCGCCGGTCCGGCCCCCTTTCACCCTTTCGCCCGAATGGCCGCCCTGCCGCCGGGTACGCGGAAAGTGACGAACGGACCGCGCACAGCGGTCATCGCAGTCGAGAGAAGGGATGCGGATGTCCACCGTCGAGGAGTCGATCGAGGTTCGCGTTCCGGTGCGCACCGCGTACGACCAGTGGACGCAGTTCGAGACCTTCCCGGAGTTCATGGAGGGTGTCGAGCGCGTCGAGCAGAAGACCGACACGCTGACCCACTGGGTGACGAAGGTCGCCGGAGCCGAGCGGGAGTTCGATGCCCGCATCACCGAGCAGATCCCTGACGAGCGGGTGGCCTGGACGACGGTCGGGGGCGAGGCCAAGCAGGCCGGTGTGGTCACCTTCCACCGCCTGGACGACACCCACACCAAGGTGATGCTCCAGATGGAGCACGAGCCCGAGGGCGCGGCGGACACCGTGGGCGACAAGCTCGGCGTGGTCCGGCACCGTGTCAAGGGCGACCTGAAGCGCTTCAAGGAGTTCATCGAGGAGCGGGGCACCGAGACGGGTGCCTGGCGCGGCCGGGTCTGACCCGGTCCCGTACGACCGGATGCCCCGGCGCGGGACTCCTCCTCCCTCACCCCCTTCCGTCCCGTTCGGGTAATCCCACCGCGGCCCGCGGACGCACCGGCGTCCGCGGGCCGCGGCGTCGTGCCGCTCATCCGCACAGCCGTCCGCCCCCGCCGTGGCACGGCGGGGGCGGACGACGGCACCCGTGGGACTCCGGCGGGGTCACTCCCCCGCGGCGGCGGCCTTCTCCGGCTCCCGCGGCTCCTCCGGCGCCGACTCGTCCGGCCGCTCCGCGGCGGCGGCGTCCGGGCCCGTGCCCTCCCCCGACTCCGCCGCCAGCCGGCGCACCAGCGGGGTGGCGGCGGCCCCCAACAGGGTGGCCGTGGTGATCGAGCTCAGCGTGATGCCCCAGGCCACCGGGCCCAGCGGGGTGCAGCCGAAGAACTGGCTGACCCCGGGTGTCTGGATCACGCCCATCAGGACGGCGGCCGAACCGAGCCCGGCGAGCAGCACGTTGCGGTCCAGTCCGCCGGTCAGCAGCGTCTGGGCGAGCTGGGTGCCGACCACCGACGCCAGGGCCACCGTGCTCGCCCGGCGGCCCCTGCCGGTGAGCCGGGCGGCGCCCCAGGCCAGTCCCGCCCCCAGCGTGGTGGTGGCGCCGCGCAGCAGCACCTCCTGGGTCAGCCCCGAGCCCAGGGACCGGTCGGGTCCCTCGCTCAGCAGCCGCTCGCTGTCCTCCACCGCCGGTTCGCGCACCGCGATGGCCAGGGCCGGGGCGAGGTCGGTGAGCAGGTTGACGAGCATGATCTGCCGAGCGTTCAGGGGCGAGCTGCCGGTCAGGGCGGCGGCCAGCACACTGAAGGCGACCTCGCCGAGGTTGCCGCCGACGAGGATGGCCAGCGCGTCACGGACCGACCCCCACATCGCCCGGCCCTCCAGCAGCGCGGCGATGATCGTCTCCAGCCGGTCGTCGCTGACCACCAGGTCGGCCGCGGCGGTCGCGGCGGGGGTGCCGCGCCGCCCCAGGGCGATGCCCACGTCCGCCAGCCGGATCGCGGGGGCGTCGTTGGCGCCGTCGCCGGTCATCGCCACCACCCGGCCGATGCGCTGGTACGCCTGGACGATGCGGACCTTGTGGTGCGGGCTGCACCGGGCGATGACGTCCAGGGTGGGCAGCAGCTCGTCCAGCGCGTCGTCGTCCAGCTCGTCGATCTCGGCGCCCGTGCACACCTTCTGGTCGGGATCGTCGCTGACGGTCGCCGCGATGGCGTCGGCGGTGGCGGGGTGGTCGCCGGTGAGCATGACGGTCTGCACACCGGCCGCGCGCAGCCGCGCGGTGGCCGGGGCGGCGCTGGAGCGCACCGGGTCGGCGAGGGTGACGAAGCCGAGGAAGGTCAGGCCGGTGACGGTCTCGTCGGTGAGATCGGCGTCCGCTGCGTTTCCGGTGTTCTCGCGCAGCCGCCGCTCGGCGACCGCCAGTACCCGGCGCCCGGCTCCGGCGAGCTCCTCGGCCGTGGCGGTCAGCCGCTTCCGGGCGGCGTCGTCCAGCTCGTCCTCCCGCGATCCGCCGCGCCACCGGGAACAGCGCTCCAGGACGTTCTCGGGTGCTCCCTTGACGCTGAGCAGCGCTCCGCGGGAGGTGCGGCCCACGGTGGCGTGGTAGGCACGGGAGGACTCGAACGGCAGGGAGTCGGTGCGCCGCCACTGCGAGGCGCCCTGGCGTACGCCCACCTTCGCGCGCCGGGCCCCGGTCACCACGGCCTGGTCGGTCTGGTGCTCCAGGGGCTCGGAGGTACGGGCGGGCGGGGTGGCCCGCAGGGCCGCGGCCAGGATGTCCTTGGCGCGCCCGTCGAGCCTGTCCACCGGCAGGTCGCGGGCGCCGTCGCTGACGCTGGCCAGCCGCAGCTCCCCCTCGGTGAGGGTGCCGGTCTTGTCGAAGCACAGCACGTCGGCGCGGCCGAGCGCCTCGATGGTGCGGGGGTTGCGCACCAGGGCGCCGTGGTCGGCCAGCCGCCGGGCGGCGGCCAGCTGTGCGGCGCTGACCAGGAACGGCAGCCCCTCTGGCACCGAGGCGACGGCCAGGTTCACCGCGGAGGCGAGGGTGTCGGCCAGCGGGCGGCCGTGCAGCAGCCCGGCCCCGGCGACCGCGGCGGCCGAGCCGAGCGCCAGCGGCAGACTGGTCTTCGTCAGCTCGTGCAGCCGGGACTCCACCCCGGTGGCGGGTGCCTTCTGACGGGCGGTGGCCAGACTGCGGCCGACCTCGGTGGCCGATCCGGTGGCCACCACCACGGCCACCGCGGTGCCCGCCGAGACGGTGGTGCCCTCGTAGAGCATGGAGCGGCGGTCGGCGATCTGGGTGGCGACCACCGGTGCCGGGTCCTTGGCCACCGGCAGCGACTCGCCCGTCAGGGAGGACTCGTCGACCTCCAGCCCGTCGGCCCGCAGCAGCCGGCAGTCCGCGGGGACCACCTCCTGGGAGCGCAGTACGACCACGTCCCCCGGCACCAGGTCGCCGGCGGCGACCAGACGCTCGGTGCCGCCCCGCCGCACCCGGGCGCCGATCGCGGAACGGGCGAACAGCTCCGCCAGCGCCCGGTCGGTCCGCACCCGCTGGACACCGCCCACCAGGGCGGACAGGCCGGTGATCCCGGCCACCAGGGCGGCGTCGGTGCGCGAGCCCACGGCCGCCGACAGGGCGGCACCCGCCGCGAGCACCGGGGTGAGGGGATTGGCCAGCTCCTCCACGAACGCCGCCGGCAGGCTGATCCGCGTCGGCTCCTCGGCGGTGGTGCTCCTGGCGGCGCGTTCCTCGGCCTCCGGCCGGCTCAGCCCCTCCTCCGTGCTGCCCAGCCGCTCCAGGACCCGCTCGGCGGGCATCAGGTGCCAGGGCGTGGTCTCCACCGGCGGGGTGACGGGCCTGGACAGCAGCTGACGGGCGCGCCAGGTGCCCAGGGCGAACGCCGCGGTCCCGGCGGTGGTACCGGCCGCCGCGCCCCGGGCGGTGGCCTGCCACGGGAGCGCCTGGAGGGCGGCGACCGCGCCGACCCCGCTGCCGCCCGCGGCCAGGATCCTGCTGTCCCGGTCCACCTGGGCGGCCACCCCCACCGCGTCCACGACGAGGCCGGCCGCCTCCAGATCCGTGCCCACCAGCAGGTGCGCGCCCCAGGGCGCCGGATCGCCCTCCGGGTGCACCCCGATCCCGCAGTCGGCGGCGGCCAGCGCACGGCGGTCGCCCGACAGCAGCAGCACCGCCGCGCCCTCCGCCTGCAGTGCGCGCACGGAACGCGCCAGCCGGTCCCCGCCGGGAACGACGGTGTCGGCGAAGCCGAACAGCGGTTCCGGCCGGTCGCTGGCGAGGACCACCCGCGCCCCCGCGCGGCGGGCGGCGGCGGCCACCGCGTCCGCACCCGGGGCCTTCTGCCGGGCCAGCCCCGCCACGGCCAGCAGCCGTCGTCCCCGGGCCAGGCCCAGTACGCGCTCACTGCCCTGCTTCCGCAGCCGCCGCGCGGCCTGTGCGCCCTTGCGGCCGCTCAGCTCCAGTTCCTCCAGCGGCCCCAGGACCCAGCCGTCCGCACGGTGCACGGTCCCGGTGTGCTCGGGGACGAAGAGGGCGAAGAGCCGCCGGGCCGTCTCCTCGGGATCGGCGCCCTCCAGCGGGACCAGATCGGTCAGTTCGTGGCGGCTGCCGCTCAGGGCCTCCTCGTCCAGCAGGACCGTGTCCAGCTGGCCCAGCCGCCGCAGTACCCCCCGGTCCATGACCGTGGTGCCCTTGAGCGCCAGGGCACGGCCGAGTGTGGTCGCGAAGCCCTCCCGGCCCGCGTCCGGCGCCTTGGGCACGGCGGCGAGCGCCACCGCCAGTCCGCGCCGCGGTCCGGCGAACGGCACCGCCGCGGCCCCGGCCAGCGCTCCCAGGGACATCGACCGCTCGGTGTGGTGGTCGACGGCGTCACCGGGATCGCGGCCGACTCGTTCCTCCGCCTCGGCGGGATCGGTCGCCACGTCCTCGGGACCGCGCACCAGCCGCGGCTCGGCCTCCTCCCAGGCCGCGCGGTGCGCGTCCGCCTCCCGCCACTGGGCCAGCCGCTGTACGACGTCCAGCGCGAGTCCGCCACCGCGCGTGGCCAGTCCCTGGGCCAGCGCGCTGACCACCGGCAGCAGCGACTCGGCCTGCTCCGGCCCGTGCAGCCCCTTGGTGACCGCCTCCCGCAGCCGCGGGTGGCGGGTGACGGCGGAGGTGAGCGCCGCCACCTCCGGCGGCAGCGGCGTCCAGGGCGCCAGCCGGTTGACGGTGGACAGCCCCAGCCCCACCGCGTCGGCCACCAGGGCGGAGACCGACTGGCGGGTCCGCGGCCCCTCACAGGGGTGGTGCGGCTCCTGGCACCACTCCCCCTCCGCCTCCTCACAGGGAACCTGCCGTTCGGCCCGCTCCACCAGCGCGACCAGTTCGCGCTCGGGCGGCGGTGGCGTCCCCAGGCCCACCACCACCCGTCCCGAAGGGGCGTTCACCCGCGCCCAGTGCACCCGGGGGTGTCCCTCCAGGGCGCGTTCCACGCGCCGGGCCAGGAGCGCCCCGCCGGGATTGTGCACCCCGTGGACGGTGATGTAGCAGCGGCCCGGCCGGGACCACACCTCCCGCCGCGGCAACCCGGTGAGACCGCCCGCGAGCTGCCCGGCCAGCCGGCCCGCGGTGCCCACCGCCTCCCGCGCCCCCGTCGTCAGCCCGTCGGGAACCAGCCCGAACAGGGGCGGGACCGGCATACGCAGACCTGGCAGCATCGACATCGAGCACCGTGCCCTTCCAACCGCGGACCGATGGGACACCCGGCGGCCTCCGGCCGCGCGGGCGGCACACGCCGCCCCGGGCCCGGACACGGCTCCGCCGAGTGGTTACACGCTCCGGATAACCCCTCGGAACCACCTCACACCTGCCGGTCCGCTCCGGTGCCGCCCGTACCGCGAAGACCCCGGCCCGGTGGCTCCCCCGCGGGACCGGCGCGCGACGGGCCGCCCGGGTCCCATACGCACACAAACAGGCATCTTGGTGACGTGTCGCGGTGCGCGGAGCGGGAAACCCGGACCGCGTTACAGGCAGGCACACACTGCGGACACACCCGAGACAGCGGCCCGGTCCGGGCCGCCGGGAGGACATCGATGACCAGTGGGTACATGGGTCCCGAGGACTACGGCCGGGATCCGCTCGGAGACTTCCTCGCACGCTTCCTGGGTGCCCCGTCCTCCGGTGGGCGGCAGCCCGGCCCCCGGTACTTCGACTTCGTCCGGCTGATGAGCGAGCCCGCCCGGCAGCTCGTCACCGCCGCGGCCTCCTACGCGGCCAAGCACGGCAGCACCGACCTGAACACCGAGCACCTGCTGCGGGCGGCGCTCACCACCGAACCGACCCGCGCCATGGTCTCCCGCGCCGGCGGCGACCCCGACACGATCCTCGCCGAGATCGACCGGCGGGCCGGCGACGGACCGCCGCGCAACTCCATCGCCGTCAGTCCCGCCGTGAAGCGGGCCCTGATGGACGCCCACCAGGTCGCCCGGTCCGCGGGCGCCTCCTACATCGGACCCGAGCACATGCTGGTGGCGCTGGCCGCCAACCGGGACTCCGCCGCGGGGCAGATACTCAACGCCGCCCACTTCGACGCGCGCTCCGGGCTCCCGGAGAACTACCAGAGCGGCGGCCCGCCCCCGGGCGAGCACCCGCCCGCGCCCGGCCCGCACACCGCCCGGGGCGGCACGAACACCCCCAACCTCGACAGGTACGGCCGCGATCTGACCGAGCTGGCCCGCGAGGGCCGCATAGACCCGGTGATCGGCCGGGACGAGCAGATCGAGCAGACCGTCGAGATCCTGGCCCGGCGGGGCAAGAACAACCCCGTGCTGATCGGCGAGGCGGGGGTCGGCAAGACCGCCATCGTGGAGGGCCTGGCACAGCGCATCGCCGACGGCGACGTGCCGGACAACCTGCTGGGCCGCCGCGTCGTGCAGCTCGACCTCGGCGGCCTGGTCGCCGGCACCCGCTACCGGGGCGACTTCGAGGAACGGCTCACCGGCGTCATCGACGAGATCCGCGAGAACTCCGACGAGCTGCTCGTCTTCATCGACGAGCTGCACACGGTGGTGGGGGCCGGAGGTGGCGGCGAGAGCGGCTCGATGGACGCGAGCAACATGCTCAAACCGGCCCTGGCCCGCGGCGAGCTGCACGTCATCGGCGCCACCACGCTGGAGGAGCACCGCCGCCACATCGAGAAGGACGCCGCGCTGGCCCGCCGTTTCCAGCCCGTCCTGGTCCCCGAGCCCACCACCGCCGACGCCGTGGAGATCCTGCGGGGCCTGTGCGACCGGTACGAGGCGCACCACCAGGTCCGCTACAGCGACGAGGCGCTGCTGGCCGCCGTCGAACTGTCCGACCGCTATCTGACCGACCGCTTCCTGCCGGACAAGGCGATCGACCTGATGGACCAGGCCGGTGCCCGGGTACGGCTGCGCTCCTCCACCCGCGGCACCGGGCTGCGCGCGCTGGAGCGGGAGGCCGAGCAGCTGCGCCGGGACAAGGACCAGGCCGTGGCCGACGAGGACTACGAGCGGGCCAGGCAGCTGCGCGACCGGCTGTCCGAGGTGGAGCGCCAGATGGCGGAGGGGGACGGGAAACCGCCGGTGGGCGACCGCATCGCCGAGGTCGGCGTCGAGGACATCGCCGACATCGTCTCCCGGCAGACCGGCATCCCCGTCAGCAGTCTCACCCAGGAGGAGCGGGACCGGCTGCTGGGTCTGGAGGAGCATCTGCACCGCCGGGTGGTCGGCCAGGACGAGGCGGTCTCCGCCGTCGCCGACGCCGTGCTGCGCTCCCGCGCCGGGCTCTCCAGCCCGGACCGCCCGATCGGCAGCTTCCTCTTCCTGGGCCCCACCGGCGTCGGCAAGACCGAGCTGGCCCGCGCGCTGGCGGAGGCGTTGTTCGGCACGGACGACCGGATGGTCCGGCTGGACATGAGCGAGTACCAGGAGCGGCACACCGTCAGCCGGCTGGTCGGCGCTCCCCCCGGCTACGTCGGCCACGAGGAGGCCGGTCAGCTGACCGAGGCGGTGCGCCGCCACCCGTACTCGCTGCTGCTCCTGGACGAGGTGGAGAAGGCCCACCCGGACGTGTTCAACATCCTGCTCCAGGTTCTCGACGACGGGCGGCTGACGGACTCCCAGGGCCGCACGGTGGACTTCACCAACACGGTCGTCGTGATGACCAGCAACCTGGGTTCGGAGGCGGTCACCGGGCGCGGCGCGCTGGGTTTCACCCCCGGCGGCGCCGCGGGTGGCGAGGCCGACGAGGAGGCCCGCCGCGAACGGGTGCTGCGCCCGCTGCGGGAGCACTTCCGGCCGGAGTTCCTCAACCGGATCGACGAGGTCGTGGTCTTCCGGCAGCTCTCCGACCAGCAGCTGCGGCGGATCACCGACATGCTGCTGGACGAGACCCGGCGCCGGGTCCACGCCCAGGACGTGGAGATCGACTTCACGCCGCAGGCCGTCGACTGGCTGGCCCGGCACGGCTACCAGCCCGAGTACGGGGCCCGGCCGCTGCGCCGCACCATCCAGCGAGAGGTGGACAACCGGCTCTCCCGGATGCTGCTCGGCGGCGAGCTGGCCCCGCACACCCGGCTCCGGGTCGAGGTGACGGACGGGCGGCTGGTCTTCGAGCGGGACCCGGCCGCCACCGCGGCGGGCGGCGGCGAACGCGACTGAGCGCGCGGCAGGCGCGCGGGTTGTGTGTAGGTGCGGGGGCCCCC